>JAJYYS010000056.1 GCA_021800745.1 bacterium | reverse complement strand
AAATAATTTCTATTACGCCTATCATAGCCCTGCGCAGATAAAAAGGGTCGGATTCTCCCGTAGGGAGTTTTTTTAACATTACAAACGAAAGAACGGTATCTAATTTATCCGACAAAGAACACAGCGCAGATAAGTCGTTCGACGGCAGGAGCTTTTTTTTCGCCTTTGAAACAGGATAATAATGTTCTTCGATAGCCAGCGATACTTCCGGGCTTTCTTTCGACGCATTCGCGTATATCCTGCCCATTATGCCCTGCATCTCCGGAAATTCATATACGACATGCGTCGCAAGATCGAATTTCAATAATCCTGACGCAGTCTTGAAATCTGACATCATGCCGCAAGAAAAATTCAGCTTTTCGGCTATAAAAATTCCCAATTCCCCGATTCTCTTAGTTTTATCGAAATACGAGCCTAAACCTTGATAAAACAAAATATTTTTTGTTTCTTCGACAAAATGGGACGGCTTTTTTTTGTTATCTTCTTTAAAGAAAAATTCGGCATCAGCCAGCCTTGCGCTTAAAACTTTGGAATATCCGGATTTAATATTGTTTTCTAAAGACTCTTTAACGGAGGGGGCGGGGTTCACGTCGGCCACGGCGGCAAAATAAGGCAGCAGGGAGCCGTTTTTGCTTAACGGAAAAAATCTCTGGTGTTTGCGCATGACAACCGACAGCAATTCTCCCGGAACCGACAGAAATTTTTCTTCAAATCCGCATATTATGGGATAAGGAGTTTCGGTTAAGCCGGTTATTTCGTCTATAAAATCGTCGTCGTATTCCGGTATATCCGCCTTTACTTCCTTCGACAGCGATTTAATCCCTGTTTCTATGTATTTTTTTCTATCGCCGTTTTTCAGGATTATGCCGATTGAAGACACGGCGGCAAAATAGTCCTCTGAACCTGAAATTTTAACCGATTTCATTTTATAAGAAAGGGGGTTCGCAATATACGTACGGTTGGAAGATTTAATATCTCCAAAATTAAACGGCGCATTTTTTCCGTCGAATATAGACAATATCCAAAGGACTGGCCTTGGATACCGTATTTCTTTGTCGATCCAAAACATCGTTTTTCTGAAAGGAATTTTCTTAATAAACTGCGGAATGTTTGCTGTCAATAAATCCCTAACCGGCATGCCTTTTATACGTTTTTTATAAGCCGTATAAACGCCTTTTTTCTGGTTTAACGGATAAATTTTTTTGTAGTCGGAAATTTCGTTCTTCTTCATGAACTGCAAGAGCGGCGCGGCGGGAACGCCTCCGTGGTAAGATATGCCCATAGGCGGGCCTATGATCTCTACCTCTCTGTCGGGGGACTTTAAGGGAAGTCCTTTAATCAAAACAACAGTGCGCATCGGAGTCGAAAATGCTTCTATATCCGGCTTTTCATCAAGCATTATTTCGTTTTCCAAAAAATTTTGGAGAATGTTTTTTAATGCCGGGGGTATTTTCCTTACCTCGTCGTACGGAAGCTCTCCCGAACCTATTTCTAATAAATATTCGCTCACGGTAATTATCGGATTTTATTTTATTATTTTTTTTAGTTAATTTAGCCTTTATCGGAATAACCGGTATAAAGCCTGGCGCATCCTTCGGCAAGCGCCCTTACCTTTAATATAAAATTCATTCTCTCCGATACGCTTATAAGCCCTCTTGCATCAAGCATGTTAAATGTGTGAGAGCATTTAAGGCAGTATTCGTATGCAGGCTTCACAAGCTCTTTCAGTTTAAACGAAAGCAGTTTTTTTGATTCCGCTTCATATAAATTGAATAATTTATGCAAAATTTCTCCGTCTGCATATTCAAAGCTGTATTTGGAAAATTGCAACTCGTCGTCTTTATGGATATCGCCGTATTTAAAGGAATTGTTCCATTGAAGGTCAAAAACGCTATCTTTATTCTGAAGAAACATAGCAATTCTTTCTAATCCGTAAGTAATCTCTATAGCCGGCTTAGAAAGCTCTACGCCGCCTATCTGCTGAAAATAGGTAAATTGCGTTACTTCCATGCCGTCGAGCCATACTTCCCATCCCAGGCCCCATGCCCCAAGCGTGGGAGACTCCCAATCGTCTTCAACAAACCTTATATCGTGCTCTATAGGATTTATGCTGATGCTCTTAAGGCTGTCTAAATAAATCTCTTGAATTTTACTTATATAGGGTTGTATAACGACCTGAAACTGATAGTAGCGGCCCAGACGATTTGGATTTTGGCCGTATCTTCCGTCCGTAGGCCTTCTGGAGGGCTGAACATAGGCGGCTCTCCATTCTTCGCAGTCGAGGCATTTAAGAAACGTGTAGGGCGCAAATGTAGCGGCTCCAACCTCGATATCGTAAGGTTCTAAAATTACGCATCCAAAATCGGACCAGAAATTTTGGAGTTTAAAAGTTAATTGTTGAAAATCGGGAGTTTTGATAATTTTTCCTCTTTTTTAGAAAATTTATTATACTAAAGGGCGAGCATATTTTCAATAGATTTTCTTGCCTGGATTCTAACGTTTTCGGGAATTTTTATAATATTTTCCATATTCTCCAGGGAATTTATAATGTCGTCGAGATGGGTTTTTTTCATATTCGGACAGACTAGTCCCGGGTTGGAAGGGATAAAAACTTTACCCGGGTTCTCCTTCTTCATTTTATACATTATTCCCCTTTCGGTTCCTATAATAAAATACTTAGCGGTCGATTCCCTCACGAACTTATACATGCCGGACGTTGATGAAACATGGTCTGCGGCGTCTATAGTTTCGGGGGCGGATTCGGGATGGGCGACGAATACCGCTCCAGGATATTTTTCTTTCAGGGCTTTAATATCTTCGGGTACCGTTCTTTGATGCGGGGGGCAAAAACCCGGCCAGCTTATTATTTCTTTATCGGTAAATCTTTGGACATAGCTTCCGAGGTTTTTGTCGGGAACCATTATGACTCTTCGGGCGGACAGCGAATTTACTACTTTGACCGCATTTGCGGAAGTACAGCATATATCGGAAACGGCTTTGCATTCGGCGGACGTGTTAACGTAGGCTACTACCGGAGCATCAGAGTAATCTGCTTTTAAATTAACGATGTCTTTTGCGGTTATCATATCTACCATGGGACAACCGGCATTTTCGTTAGGAAGGATAACCGTTTTATCGGGATTCATTATAGCGGCGCTTTCAGCCATAAATCTAACGCCGCAAAATACTATAATATCGGCATCGGTTTTATTGGCTTTAACGGAAAGTTCCAGAGAGTCCCCTTGAAAATCGGCAATTTCCTGAATCTCGTCTCTTTGATAGTTATGCGCCAGCAGTACCGCATTCTTTTTTTTTAAAAGCTCTTTAACCGCCTTCTGCTTTGCTTTTATATTTTCAAAATTATTATTATTGCGGTTATTCATATTTAACCTTGCACTTTTCTTGGATAATTTTTTAACTTGTTTATAACATTATAACATATTATAATTTAAAACTAAACCCAAAAAAACACATAAAACGGTATCAAAGCGATGGATTTCAAAACTGAAAACGCGGCTGTAGCCGACGAATCCAAATATAAATACAAAAGAATCTTAACCGGCGACAGGCCTACCGGACCGCTTCATCTGGGGCATTACGCCGGTTCGCTTAAAAACAGGGTGAGGCTGCAGGATAAATACGAAACTTTCATCCTGATAGCCGATATTCAAGCGCTGACGACGAATTTCGAACATCCCGAAAAACTTAAGGAAAATATTTTTCTTGTAGCTTTGGACTATCTTTCTGCTGGAATAGACCCGAAAATATCCACTATAGCAATACAGTCTATGATACCCGAAATTTCCGAACTCACTACTTTTTTTTCTATGCTTATTTCCATAAATCCATTAAGACATAATCCCACGATTAAAACGGAGGCTAATGAAAGGGGTTACAAGGAATTAACTTACGGTTTTCTGGGTTACCCCGTAAGCCAGACTGCCGATATCGCTATTTTTAAAGCCGACCTGGTTCCGGTTGGAATAGACCAGCTTCCGCACATTGAACTTGCCAGAAAAATAATCAGAAAATTCAATGAATTGTACTGCGGCAAATTAATCGAGCCTTACGCCCTGATAGACAAATTTCCCAAACTCGTCGGACTCGACGGAAATCTTAAGATGAGCAAGTCCTATGGTAACGCGATTAATCTTTCCGACGATTTCGAGCTTATAAAAACTAAAATAAAATCCGCCTTGACCGACAAGAACAGGATACATCCGACAGACAAAGGGGACCCGGAAATATGCACTATCTACTCTTATCATAAGGCTTTTTCAAATGATACCATGATAAAGGAAACGGAATACAACTGTAAAAACGGAAAAATAGGCTGCGTAAAGTGCAAGGAGAATCTGTTCGAGGTTATTAAAAAGCTTCTTGAACCGATGAACGAACGAAGGGCATATTATTTAAAAAATAAAGACGAGATATGGGATATTATGTTTGCCGGAACTAAAAAAGCCAAAATAATCGCTTCCGAAACCATTAAAGAAGTTAAGGAATCAATGAAAATATTGTATCCGCCTATATGATTTTACTTATTGCAAATAAACCGGTTTTGATGTTATTATAAAGATATAAATTACCGCATATTCTGCAAAAGTTCACAAAAAAATTAATGGAGGAATTATTACAAATGGCAAACAAACTTTTTATTATGCTTCAAAATACTACCCCTTCTAATCCGCACTCGCTCGGAGCGCCTTTTTTTCAGGCGGCGGCGGCGGCGACTATGGATTATGAAGTAGAAGTCGTACTAACTGCGGATGCCGGTCTTTTAATGAAGAAAGGCGTTGCCGAAAATCTCAGGGTTAAAGAAGGCAGTCCTAAATCGGTCTATGATTTTATTAAGGATGCTTACGAAGCCGGTGTTGTTTTTAAAGTATGCACTCCAGCTTTGGAGCTAAATAATTTTACCAAAGATGACCTTATAGAAGAATGCAGCGGCGTCGTCGGGGGCGCTTATGTCGTCGAAATGGTAATGGACGATAACGTTAAAACGCTTTCGTATTAAAAGCAGATATACAGAAAAAGGCGTGAAAAAAGGGGTCAGAATTCAATTCTGACCCCTTTTTTATGTATACGCATTTTTTCCATATTCGTTCAGGCATTATTAATATTAAGCGCGTATTCCTTAACTCCTTCCAACAGAGTAAATCTGTCTAATATAACCGTTTCGCAGGGCATAGATTCAACGAAAAGGCTGTTCTGGACAAGTCCGCCCGTAAGATATATCTTTTTGGGCTTCCTCGCAAACCTATGCATAGATATACATACGCCCTTAATTAATCTTGCGGCGGCTGTCCCTGATTCCTCTCCCGCTGCTACGAGGTCGAAAACATGGCCCATTCCTAAGAGTCCGCATGTTGCCGTTATAAATTCCTTTTGAGGCTCGATATTGGAATAATCGACGTTTAAATAATGTCCGAGGATTTCTATAGCCTGGCCGGTAAACGCCCCGCATTCGGTATTCCAGTCCGAATGTATAAAACTGCCGTTTTCGAACACTACGTATTTTGCATCTCTCGAACCTACGTCAAGAAGAGTGAAAGAATTATCTTTTATAAGGCTTTTGCCCGCATTAGCAAGGGCAATAATTTCATTGACCGAACGGTTTGCAAATCTGTTAATATTATGTCCCGTTCCTATATCTGCCCTAAACGTTTTTTCAAGGTCGGATACTCTTTTAACCGTCCTTTCGCCTGTTTCGGTATCTAATATTTTTGCGTAAGTCGTTCCCGCATCAAGCAGTATCATATTATATTTGTATCTCCGTTTTATTGAATTTTTAAGATAATCTTAAATAACTTTATTTAATTGCAAAAATGCCGTTAGTTTTGCAACCGTGCTTCTCGTAAGCCCTATATCCATATCTATAAACATTCCCCTTGGATGCTTGCTTGCGAGGTAAGAAGCGAGACCCGCTTTCGGACAGAAACTTTGCGAAAAAAACACTGTAGGAACGCTGGGGTCGAACTCTAATTCTAATTTCAGGTCTCCGGGGGTGAGATTTTCGACGCACCTCGTCCATCCGTAAACATGGGTTTCGTCCGGAAAATAATTTGCGATAGAGAAATCTCCCCAGGGCGGCGTCCCCCAAAAAGCGCATTTAGGTTTAACGTATTCCGGTTTAAAAGGCTTTTTCTTTTCCATATCGCGGTAAAAATAACCTGCTATTTTGCCGAATTTTTCGTCTAACGGAATGCCGCTTTTGCAAATAAAATCGCCTTTTTTTTCCAAGTCTTTATTTTTTACGCGCCTTAACTTAATTTTAAGTTCGTTTTCTATAAAATCCGCAATAAAACCCATTTCGTTGCACCTGCAAATCTCCGAATCTTCTATTATTATCTCGGAAATGGGATTTCTTCCTACCAAAACGGAATCCATAACGTCTTCGTTCCAGTAGTCTGTTACCGATAAAATGTTGGCGATAATTCTTTTAATCTGGGCGCAATAAGCTTTGGGAAGTATGTTGTCGGTCGGCTCGGTTATAAGCCTGTCCACTTTGTACATATCGAGCGACAGAATAACGGCGCTTTTTTTTATTAATTCCTCCATAACTTCTCTCGGAGGAACGCCTATAATTCCTATAAAAGGCTTATCTTTAGGGTTTTTAAGAAAGGACTGCTCTTTTCCTTTTACGAATCCGTGCCTCGTTAGAACCATATCCTGCGCAGGTTCATAATTCTTATTTTCTTTTCCGCCGTTTTCCAATTTAAACGCACCCCGGCTTTACCTATTAAATTGCTTATAAATTATCTTATAGGATTTTAAAGAATTAATAAATGACTTTTGTCACAAAAATTAACAGATATCGCAGACGAACTCTTCAGCGGCTGTAGCCGCCAAAGCGCCTTCGCCTACAGCCGTAGCTACCTGAAGCAATTTTTTGGAATGGGCGTCGCCCGCGCAGAACACGCCGGGCATTGACGTCATCAGGGTAAAGGGGTCGGTTTTTATAAAACCGTATTCATCTTTATTGATATTTTTTAAAAAAGACGTCTGAGGATTTATTCCTATAAAAATAAAAACTCCCTTAATTGGAATGGTTTTTCTTTCCTTTGTTTTAACGTTTTCTATCGTTATAGATTCAACGGTCTTATTGCCGTTTATAGAAACAGGCGAATGTTCCAATTCCATTGAAATGTTTTTTGCGTTATGCAGTTTTTCCTGTATTATTTTTTCGGCCCTGAACTCTTTTCTTCTATGAACCAAAACTACGGATTTAACGATTTTCGTCAGATAGTTGGCTTCTTTTAATGCGGCGTCTCCGCCTCCCACAACCGCAATATCTTCATCCCTAAAAAACGGACCGTCGCAAGTCGCGCAATACGATACCCCCTTCCCGGTAAATTCCCTTTCTCCGGGGATATTCAGCCTTTTCGGAGACGCTCCTACCGTTATTATAACAGTCTTAGCCTTATAACTTTCGTTAACGCCCCTTAAGGTTTTATATTGTCCGTCATCGGTTATATCTTTTATTTCGTCGTATATAATATTTAATCCAAGACCTTTAGCGTGTTCTTCAAATTTTTGCATAAGAGCCGCTCCCGAAAGAGAAGGAAATCCTGGGTAATTTTCTATATTATCGGTAAGGGCTATCTGTCCGCCTACAGCTATTTTTTCTATTAAAACTATATTAAGGCGGGCTCTAAGAGCATATATCGCGGCAGAGAGTCCGGCAGGTCCGCCGCCGATTATGATTAAATCGTAAACCATCCGATTTGCCTCCTTATTATTAGTGTACAGATTTAAATCTGTCCACTATCTATTTTATGGTTGTTTTATGTAAAAATGATTAATATAATACATTAAACCATATACGGCATTTTAAATCAAATAATTCAAATCTATATATTAGGTTAAATAATGAAGAAATCTTTAAATCTCGTACAGTTAACTTTTGCTTCGACAAGCGCCATTATAGGTTCGGGATGGCTTTTAGGCATATACGTCAGCGCAAAAGATGCGGGGCCGGCGTCTATATTTTCATGGTTTATCAGCGGATTTGCCGTTATGCTGATAGCCCTTGTTTACAGCGAGTTAGGGGCTATGCTTCCTGCGGCGGGAGGACTTGCAAGATACCCAAAATATACCCACGGCGCGTTTTTAGGATTCATCACGAGCTGGATACTTATTATAGCGGGGGCCGCCGTCAGCACTATAGAAACGGAGGCTACCGTTCAATATCTTAATTTCTACGTCGGCGGACTTTTTATAAATAAATCTCTTACCCCTGAAGGTATTATTTTTGCTTTTTTTATACTTATCGTTTTCTTTCTGCTTAATCTTTTCGGAGCTAAGATATTTGCCAAAACCAACACTTTTCTTACTTATTTTAAAATTTTAATAGTCGCGGCAGCGGCCGGCGCGCTTATTTATGTTTCCGTTAAAAGCGGAAATATTAAAAACCTTGAAGGATATAATTTAATGCCTTACGGATACGACGGAGTTATGAAAAGCATATCTCTGGGCGGGGTAATATTTTCGTATCTCGGCTTCAGGCAGGCTATAGATTTATCCGGCGAAGCAAAAAATCCGGGAAGAGACGTTCCAATTGCGACCATTTTGTCGGTATTTATAGGCATAACCGTTTACACCCTGCTTGCTTTCAGTTTTATAATATCCGTCCCGCAGGTAAAAAATAATCTATGGAATACGCTGAATTTATCCTCGCCTTTTGTAAATCTGCTTAATATATACGGACTTCCTGCATTTGCTTTAATGGTAATACTTGGAGCGGTTATATCCCCTTTTGCAACGGGACTGGTATATATGGGAACTACTTCGCGAATTACGTTTGCTATGTCGAAAATGAAATTTTTGCCGAAGAGTTTTCATTTAAATTTTAACAGGTACGGAACGGCCTATATTTCTTTGATTTTCACATTCTTTCTGTCGGCATTGTATCTCCTTCCGTTTCCGAACTGGCAGTCTTTAGTCGGCATAATCACTTCTGGAATGGTGTTTACCTATATTCTGGGTCCGGTAGGATTGATGGTTTTCCGTAAATTAGACCCCCATAAAAAGAGGCCTTTTCATCTTCCTTTCGCAAATATAATTTCTCTGACGGCATTTATAGTAGGAACGCTGATAATTTACTGGTCCGGTTTCGATGTTTTATGGAAACTCGGCATAGGAATATCTGCGGGAGTAATACTTTTTATTTTTACGAATTTTAATAATATTAAAAAAAATTTAAAAGAAACGGTTGTACCTGGCCTCTGGTTTTTGTTTTACATAATTGCCGTTTTAACGCTATCCTTTTTAGGAAGCAAAAGCTTCGGCGGGAAGAATATGCTCAAATCTCCTTATGACTTGATTGCCGTGATTTTAGCCGCAGTTTTATTTTATTTCGTCGCAATCAACACCTCTATAAAAAAAGAAGAAATGGAAATGATAATAGAAGAAGAATTCATCGGGGAAGAGTTCGAGATATAATTATATTGCGATTACTCGCCGCCGGATTGAGCGGCAGTGCCGCTTTCCCCTCCGCCGTTTTTGTTTTCATTTGCCGGCTCATCGCAGCCGTGCCTGCCGTCGCAGTAAGGCAGTCTTTTAGATAA
>JAJYYS010000055.1 GCA_021800745.1 bacterium | reverse complement strand
CCTAATCCTGCAATAGAAAATATTTAAATGTTTCTATTGCAGGATTAGGGTATTAAAATCCGGCGATAACGATTATTATAAACCGCAAGACTATTAAGGAGAAAGCGGCGGCGGCGAGATCGTCGAGCATAATGCCGAACCCGCCCGGGACTTTTTTGTCGATTATTCCGATAGGAAAAGGCTTAAATATATCGAAGAAACGGAATAAAATAAGACCGAGCAGGGCATATAAAACCGCGTTAAACGAGGAAAAATGCACCCATAAAATCCCAGCCATGGTTGCCAAATATCCCAGCACTTCGTCTATTACGACGAAAGGCGGGTCGGCGATGCCCGATATTTTTTCCGCCTTGGACGAAAAATAAACCCCCGCAATAAATATAAACAGGCAGAGCGCTATATAATAAAGCGGATTCATAAACCTTATGAACAATATATATAATAGAAATGCCGCAACGGAACCAGCCGTACCCGGACCGTACGGAAAAAATCCGGCGTAAAAAAACGAAGATATAAAAATAGATATATTAAAATTACCGAATCCTTTAAATTTATCCATAAAACTGACTCCTTTTCTGTTTTATCATTGCGAGCGTTAGCGGACGAAGTCCAGCGAAGCTAACCAATCTGTATTTTTACGACTGAAATTTGTATCTTCTCATCGAAATATTTAAAAGTATGGCCGCCGCCGACATATCGACCACGAGCGACGTCCCCCCGTAACTGAAAAAAGGAAGCGGAACCCCCACGACCGGCAAAAGTCCGACGGTCATAAACATATTTATTATCGCGTGAAAGGTGATGATGCCGAGGGCGCCTCCGCCGAGAAGGAATCCCTGTAATTTTTTTGCCCTGTAAACTATTTTAAAACCCCTTATTATCACGATAAAATATAACGATATAAGAACCAGTCCGCCGAAAAAACCAAACTGCTGCATAAATGTGGAAAATATAAAATCGGTGTGTTTCGCGGGCAAAAAATCCAATGTGCTCTGCGAGCCTCTTCCGAACCCGTCTCCGAAAAACCTGCCCGCCCCCACCGCGATTTCCGATTGTATAATATTGTACCCCGCCCCCAGATAATCTTTGGCAGGATGCAAAAAAATAAGTATCCTGCTTTTTTGATAAGATTTTAACCTGAACCACAAAAAAGGACCGGCAAATAATGTAATTCCCGTCAAAATTAAAATCGAGCTTTTTTTAATTCCGGCAAGAAAAATCATAATAAAACCGATAAACAAAACGATAAGCGCCGTACCTAAATCGGGCTCTTTTGCTATCAATAGCGCCGGCAGGAAAATTATTATAAACGGAATTATGAGTCCTTTAATAGAATAGCCGTTTTTATTTTCATAAGAAGTAAAATACTTCGCAAGAGCAAATATTAAAGCTATTTTCATAAGCTCCGACGGCTGGAACGAAAACATACCTAGCGAAATCCACCTTGAAGCCCCGTGAGTAATTCTGCCTTTTAACAGGACTACGGTAATCAGTATAGAAATAAAACCGTAAATATAATAGGCGACTTCTATAAGCGTATTATAATCGATACTTATTATTACGAACATTATAAAGAAGGCTATTATAAACCAGATAATCTGTTTTATAACGTAGGGGTCGAAGAAATCCTTATGGTTTACGCTTAAGGAACCGTAAAGATTTATAATGCCTATAGCGGAGATTAGAATGACCGTGAAGAACATTATAAAATCAAAATTTTTAGCGTACTGGTTATCCAATATTTTCATAGTTAAAAACTCGTATATATAAAACTCGGCAGTTTGCTTTTGCCTTTTTTGCCGTTCTTGGTTTTTTTATGCAAAGACGGTTTCCATAAACCTTTTTGCTCTAAATATTTTTCGACTATCTTTTTGGCGATAACCGCCGCATTCGCTCCAAGAAATCTGGCGTGCATATCTAATACCACGACGGCTATTTTAGGATCGTCCAAAGGAGCAAATCCAACAAACCATGCGTTATCACGGTATTTTCTCGGTATATATTTTATATCGTAAATAGAATATGTTTTTGAAATAATCTGGGCGGTTCCGGTTTTCCCGCAAAACTTTATGCCTTTTATTCTAGCGTTTATTGCCGTTCCGTAATCTTTGCTTACGACCTCGCAAAGACCTTTTTTAACGGCGTTAAGATACTTTTGCTTTATATTTATACGCCGAACGAATTTAGGCTTCATTTCTTTCAATATCTTTCCGTTCCACGATACTATCTTTTTTAACAGAAACGGTCTATAAAGATTTCCTCCGTTGGCGATAGCGCTGTATGCCATTAAAAGCTGAATAGGAGAAACAAGGTCGTAGCTCTGCCCTATGATGGCAGAAAGAGTAGAACCTTTATACCACCGGCTGTGATACCTTTGATAAACAAGCCGCCTTGTCGGTATAAATCCCGGATTTTCGTCGGGAAGGTCTATCCCTGTTTTTTCTCCCAAACCTAATCTTCGGGCGTAATCCGCCAGCTGGTCTATGCCTATCCTGACACCTATGGAATAAAAATACGTATCGACCGACTCCGCAATCGCTCTATATAAGTTTACTTTAGAATTTTGATACGGATTCCAGTTATAAAATACCGCATCGCCCAGTTTAAAAGTCGGACCGGAATAAATCTTTTCTTTGGGGGTAATCAAATGCAAAGAAAGAGCGGCGATAGATGCAACCGCCTTAAAAGTCGAACCGGGGGCAAGAGCGTTTTGAATCCCTTTGTTCTGCAAAGGATGTTCGTCGTTGTTTATAATAGCATCCCAATGCTTGCTGTTAATACCCTCCGAAAAATAAAAAGGATTAAAAGACGGCGTAGATACCATAGCCAGAATTTTTCCGTTGTTGGGATTCACCGCGATTACTGCGCCCTCCCTTTTTTTCATAAGCTTGTATGCAAGTTTTTGCAGGGAGAAATCAAGCGTAGTATATATATTAGCACCCATAACCGGCTTTTTAATAACGATATTGCCTATAGGTTCGCCCTTGGAATTCACGACGATTCTCTTCTCTCCGTCTTTGCCGTGCAGATATTTTTGATAGTAGTATTCGAGTCCGGTTTCTCCTATAATATCGGATGAGTTTAGATAGCCGTATTTTTTTTCTTTTAACTCAGATGAAGATACCGGGCCTACGTAGCCGAAAATCTGGGCGCCCATTTTTCCGTAAGGATAATGCCTTATAGGAATTTTTGCTATAAAAAAGCCTTTAAGAAAGAGCTTGTTTACCTCAAACTTAGACAGTTCTTTAATCGAAATATTGCGGATTAAAATAATAGGCTCGTAGGGGGGCAAAAATTCTTCTTTTTTTATTTTTTGTAAGATTTTTCTATAGCTTTTATGCATCAAACCCGCAAGGAACTTGAACTCAGTTTTCTTTTTTTTTACCCGGGACAAAGTAACGGCGATATTAAACGACGATTCGTTATCTACGAAGATTTTACCGCCTCTCGAAAGGATATCGCCTCTAGGAGCCGTAAGATACATTACTCTTGTGGCATTATCTTTTGCCAGTTTATAATAATAGCCGCCTTTTACGATCTGCAGGTAAAAAAGCCTTACGATTAAAATTAAAAGCAGTATCGTAACGATAATCGCAAGTAAATTAATCCTGTTTTTCTGCCCTTTTAATATTCCGTTTTCGTTATATAGCGACGACATATTTTATTTGCATAAAATTTTCGACATTTCGTCGTGGATTAAGCCGTTGGATGCAAGTATTCTTTTTTTATAAATATCCAGCGGTCTTTTACAAAAATCGGTAACGGTGCCTCCGGCCTCTTTTATTATCAAACTTCCCGAAGCCATATCCCATGGATTGAGATTTAGCTCCCAGTATCCGTCTAGAAATCCGGCGGCGGTATAACATATATCTAAAACCGCCGAACCGAGCCGCCTTATGCCTCTCACGTTAACGGAAATATCTCTGAAATGGTCAAAATTATTATCGGGATTAATTTTTTTATCGTACGGAAAACCGGTTGACAGCAGGCTCCTCTCGAACGCCGCCGTTTTAGAAACATTAATTTTTTTGCCGTTTAAATATGCGCCGCCGTTTTTAACGGCATAAAACATCTCTTTTAAAACCGGATTATACGCGCATCCCATAATTATTTCGGAATCTTTTTCCAACGCCGCCGAAAAACAAAAAATAGGGAGTCCGTGGGCATAATTCGTCGTGCCGTCAAGCGGATCTATAATCCATTTAAATTCGGAATTGTTAGAAATATTAAGGTTATCTTCTTCTGCAAGAATGGAATGGGACGGAAACGCTCTTTTAATGCTTAGGACGGCATAATTCTGGGAAGCCGCATCCGCTTCCGTAACTATATCGACCGGACCCTTATATTTTACGGTATGGGTTTTTCTGAAAGTTTTAGAAATAATTTTTCCGCAGTCTTTAGCAAGTCCGACGGCAAAGTCTAAATAATTTTGTAAATCTTCATTATAAATGGACATTATTTATTAATATGGGTGAAACGCCGATAAAGCGTTTCTGTTGATTTTAACGTTTGATTTAGACTCTAAATAATCAACGTAATCATCGAGAAATTCCTGTTCTTTCTGAAAGCCGTAAAGCTCTTTTTCTTTTAATAATGCTTCTCCGCCGCCCTTAGTCTTTGGATTGGAAACATATTCGGGAAAATAAACCTTTAATATTTTAATTGCGGCATACCCCGATTTTACCGGGAAAACCGCCGCTACGACCCCGCCCTGCCCTGTAGAAAATACCGATTTCAAGATGCTTCCGCTCATAGAATATTTTTTGAAATAAGGCGATTTTACAAGGTCTATCTCCGAAAAAAGGGGAACTTCCTGCACCGTTCCTCCGTATTTTTTTGCCTGTCCGCTAAAGTCTTTATTATACAACACCGCTTTGTTTAGAAAATCGCCCGCTTTGTTTTTTGAGCCAAAAACGGCTATTTCAAAAGAAACGGATTTATTTTTAATTTTATAGTCGTTTAAAAATTGAATGTCGGCTATGCTGAAAGATTCGGCTATTATTCTTCTAATATAAGTTCTCGTTATTTCGGCTTTATATTTTTTTTCAAAACTTGCAGGAGTGGTATGATTGGCAAGCAGAACATCTTTAAACAATCTGCCGCTGAACTTTCCGCCTTTTTGGAACTCCTGAAAAGATGCGATATTACGCGCTATAAATCCGTCGGAAACATTTATTCCGAATACGTCTTTTCTCGATTCCAAAACTCTGTCGGCAATCAATGAGGAAAGAGCGGAACCGATTAAATCCAAGTCGCTTAATTCTTTTTGGGTTAATTTTTTTCCGTAAAGTTTCTCGTATTCATTTTCGAGCTTTCCGTAATACCTGCTTAACTCGTTTAACGATATTCCCTTTCCGGCCACCACGGCGGCATCCTGAGGCGAAACGCCCCTTCCGACGCCCATAATATACGGAAGAAAACTAAAGCCGACTATAAATAAAAGTCCTACGAGTACGGTAATAATTTTACCTGCGGTATGGGCATAAAATCTTCTTAAAAAATCAAGCATAATTGTTTAAAGCTCCTTAAAGAATTTTAATATTTTTTTCTATTGCATTATATTTTATATTCAGGCTGAAATTTATGCAAATATTTTCTTCTAATTTATAAATATATTAATTTATTCTTTTTTAGAAAATTTTTATATCCCGCTTTTTTAAACAAGAAAAATACCGCGGGGGCAAAAAGGGCCGTTGAAACGGATACCGGGAAACCGTAGGAAAGGAGAAAATTCCAATATAAAAAATGCATACCGTAGCAATAAAAAACTATCAAGAAAAGCGTAAGATAATAAACCCATGAGGCGATAAACGTCGTCAGTATCTCGGTCGCCGCATTGTCGTAAGGAATTTTGCGCCATAAAACATATGAAACCGCATAAGATAACGTTCCTATGAATCCGAAAACGGCCGGATTTAAAGGAGTCATAGAGCCGTATATATAAAATAATATATAAGACGTAAGGCATCCCGGATATATGTCTAAATATGCCGATATATATGCTAAACCGGCTATGGCGAGATTGGGAAAGACATAGAAACCGCCGGAACTAAAATTATCGTTAAAAATGAGGGATAGCGTCATTAAAAACAAAAATAAACATATTATGTAAAGATATTTGTAGAGATTATTTCTCGACGAGGACATATTTGCCGTTAAATAAATTTTTATATGGAATTATGGTTATCCGTTGAAATATGTTATAGCTCTTTTTCCTTATCAGGATTATCCTGCCTACGTATATGCCGGGGGTAAAAACGCCTCCGAGTCCGGACGTCAAAATTTTATCCCCTTTATTGACCTTTTTGGAATTAAATACAAATCTCATTTTAAGATAACCGTTGCCTATCCCCTGCGCTATGCCCATAGTTCCGGTATCCGCGTCTATTACGGAAAAAACGCATTTTGGATTGGTAATCGGGATCACTCTGGAACGGCTGCGCCCTGCATAAACGACGCGCCCTACCACTCCGTCGTAAGAAATAACGCCGTCTCCGTTTTTAATTCCGTCTTTTGTGCCTTTATTTATATAGAGGCTGTAAAACCACCCTTCTATTCCGTGAAGCAGAACGGCGGCGGGAATTGTTTTTTTGTTTATCGAGCTTTTTAAAAACAGTAGGGCTTTTAAGTTCCTGTTTTCTATGCTGTAGTCCCTATAAAGATTCAGCTTAAATTTTATCTTCTTTAATTCCGACTTAAGCTTTCTGTTTTGCTCTTTAACTGATAAGACGTCGATATAATTTTTATAAAGCTTTTCGGAAATACCGACGGGATAATCTACGGCTTTATATATTGAATATACGGAATCGCTTATAAAATCAGAAAATAAACCGCCGAATTTAATTCCGTTTAAAGAAAGTATATAAATCGAAGCCGATATTATTATAATTATCAGAAGAACTAAGGCGTCCTTGTGTTTTTTTAGCTTTAATCTTTTAATAAATTTTCCCACAACGATTAATAATTACAATTACCGGTTACCTGATTAATTCTCGAGCATTATATCTTTTAATACGTTAAGCTCGCTCAACGCTTTGCCTGCCCCGCGGACAACGCAGGTCAGGGGATCGTCCGCTATGATGACAGGCAGTTCGGTATGTTCCCTTATGAGGACGTCCATGTTTTTCAAAAGCGCCCCGCCTCCCGCAAGCACTATTCCTCTATCGACTATATCGGACGAAAGCTCGGGCGGAATTTTTTCTAAGGTAGTCTTTATCGCATCGACTATCTGAGCCGCAGGTTCCGATATGGCTTCCAGTACTTCGGAAGAAGTTATTTCGATAATTTTGGGTATCCCGCTCACAAGGTCCCTTCCTTTAATATTCATCTTCGATTCTTCTTCCACGGGGTAAACGGTGCCTATAGT
Organism: bacterium; assembly: GCA_021800745.1. The sequence goes on along the minus strand of JAJYYS010000055.1, from coordinate 2,243 downwards.
CATTTTGACGAGTTCAGCAGTCCTGTCTCCTATAAGGAGGTTATATTTTTTCTTTATATATTGAATTATGGCATCGTCGATTTTATCTCCGCCTACCCTGAGCGATTTGGCAAAAACTATACCGGACATAGAAATAACCGCCACCTCGGTCGTTCCGCCTCCTATATCGACTATCATATTTCCGGCGGCTTCCGTAATAGGAAGTCCGGCGCCTATAGCCGCGGCTACCGGTTCTTCTATCAGATAAACGACCCTCGCTCCCGCCGCTTCGGCAGATTCTCTTACCGCCCTTCTTTCCACGGCGGTAATTCCTGACGGAATCGCAACGATAATGCGCGGTCTTATCATGGTTTTTCTATTGTGGATTTTTCTGATAAAATACTTAAGCATCGCCTCTACGACTTCAAAGTCGGCTATGACCCCGTCTTTCATGGGTCTTATCGCGGATATGTTTCCCGGCGTCCTTCCGAGCATTTTCTTGGCGTCTTTTCCTACGGCAAGAATTTTTTTGTCCCCGCGCAAGTCTATGTGAACGGCAACCACCGAAGGTTCATTGGAAACTATGCCTTTATCTTTAACGTAAATAAGGGTATTCGCCGTTCCGAGATCCACGGCAAGGTCGTTGCTGAATAAACCGATTAAATTATCGACAAACATAATAAAATATCTCCTTAATATAACATTCTAAATAAAAAAACTGATATTGCGACAAATATAAATGTTATAATATATTAATTATTTTAGCAAGTGAATTTAATACCTTAATATATATTCCCCGTGCAGGATTATTAACGCTCAATCCTTAGTTAAAAATATTTTAGAATTAAGCATATATCTGTCTAACGGTTTTGAATACTGGCTCCATTGGGCGTTGTTATTATCCATAAAATCGGCAAACTGGTTTTCTTTTGAATCCATATTGTCAATATAATGCAGAAGAAAAGCCTCCAGCGTCTTAGGTCTTTTAGGGGAGCCGTATTCCAGCTCTCCGTGATGCGATACTATAGAATGGAGCAGGTGTAATTTTAAATTTTCCGGAAAACCCGGTATTTCGGCTATTTTTTTATTTACGGCATCTGCGCCGAGAACTATATGTCCGAGAAGCCTTCCTTCATCCGAATATTCCGTAACGTTGTTTTTAACTCTCAGCTCTTCGGTTTTTCCCGCATCGTGAAGAAATATCGAAGCCAAAAGAATATCTTTTATTACATACCGCATGTAGTGTTCGGAAAGAAAAACTCCTATTTTTATCATGCTGAGCGTGTGTTCGAGTAATCCGCCTACATATGCATGGTGGATTGATTTTGCGGCGGGCAGAGTTTTTAACAGTTTTATATAATTTTCGTCCCCAAAAAATTTGTCGGTAAGTTTTATGATATATTCATCGGTCAAGTTTTCTTTTAAAATAGATTTAAGTTCTTGAAGCATCGATTCAATATCATTTCTGGAAGATTTGAGGAACAATGCCATTGCGTCCGCATCAAGCAGGTCGTATCCGACTTTTTCAATTTCCGAGATGCCCAGCTGCAGCTCGTTCTGGAATACCGAGGTTTTGGATTTTACCCTGACAAGGTCTCCGGTATCGAACAGAGGGGCTAATTTTTCTGCGTTATCCCATATATAACCCTTAATTTCCCCCGTTTTATCGGATAATTTCAAATAAACATAAGGTTTTCCGGTTTTTCCGGTAGCCTGCGATTTGCTTTTAACGAGAAATATCGAATCTACTTTTTGATTTTCCTTTATATCCGAAACTAAAATTTTTTCCATATATGTTTTTTCCTATCGGTTTATATTAGCAAAATGGGGTTGAAAAATCAAACGGAATTACATGGCCCGAATGATTACCCTACGTCGTTATAATGCCTCAACTTAAAATCGACTCCGAGGTTTTTTGCAAGCTCTTCGATGTAGGCAATATCTACGTCCGGCAAATCTATTGCCGTAACGGCAACTTTTTTTATGTGCTTTTTAGATTCCTTGACAAACTCGAGAACCGAAGCATAGGCATCTATTCCTTTGCCGGCGAGCTGCGGACCGCAAATAGCATTATACAGAGCGCTATTCTGGGCATTAAGGCTTATGCTTACGCTGTCTATGAGCCCTTCAAGCTCGGCGGCTATATTGCGTCCGTAAACGGCATTAGCAAGCCCGTCGGTATCGAGCCGGACTTTTATATCGCCCGCGATATTTTTTACGGCTTTAGCGGCTTCTTTAAGAATTTCTATCCTTAAGGTCGGCTC
>JAJYYS010000054.1 GCA_021800745.1 bacterium | reverse complement strand
TAAACTATCCCGTTCTATATTTTGATTATACCCCTGCAACTTTAAACGATTCCGCATTAAAATATTTAAAAATAAACGAAAGCGTGAATATCGAGCCGGCTCTTTCCGTAAATTCGGATATTTCAGGACATTTTGTGCTGGGTCATATAGACGGTATAGGAAGGATTTCGGTTAAAAAAAGAACCGGGAATTCTATAATTGTAGGCATAAAAATAATAAATCCCATAGATGCCGATATTAAAAATTATATTATAAAGAAAGGCTCGATAAGTATCGACGGAATAAGTCTGACTGTAAATGAAATTGGGGACGATATTTTTTTTGTGAGCGTAATACCTTTGACATACGATGAAACAAATTTAAAGTTTAAAACGACGGGCAATTATGTAAATCTTGAATCAGATATAATAGAAAGAACCGTCGTGAACCGTTTAAAAGATACGGCGGCGGAGCCGGCAGGCGGCGAAGCTAAAAAAACAGGCGTGAGCCGCAACGGTTTGACTGCGGAATTTTTAGCCGAAAACGGTTTTATGTAGGTTTGTTTATTTAAAATTAAAATCCATAAAAAGGACGGTAAATATTTATGAGTTTAGCAACTGTAGAAGAGGCTGCTCTCGATATAAAAAACGGAAAAATGATTATTCTCGTCGATGACGAGGACAGGGAAAACGAAGGAGATTTAGTCGTTGCCGCAGAGCATACTACTCCTGAAATTATCAACTTTATGACAAAATATGCAAGAGGCCTGATATGTTTAACGTTAACCGAGGAAAAAGCCGACAGTTTAGACCTTCCTCCCATGGTTGTCAATAACGAGTCGAAGTTTACTACTGCGTTTACTGTATCAATCGAAGCGAAAGAAGGCGTTACGACCGGCATATCAGCCCATGACAGGGCAAAAACCATATTAACGGCGATAGAAGACGATGCAAAACCGTCGGATTTAGTCAGACCCGGTCATATTTTCCCTTTAAGGGGCAAGAACGGCGGGGTATTGACGAGAACGGGACAGACCGAAGGTTCGATAGATATAGCCCGCATTGCCGGATTAAAGCCGTACGGCGTCATATGCGAAATAATGCACGACGACGGAACTATGGCGAGAATGCCCGATTTGATAAAATTTTCAAAAAAATTCGATATAAAGATTTTGACCGTGAAAGATTTGATAAATTACAGGCTTAAACATGAGAAACATGTTAAAAGACTTGTTGAATCTAAAATACCTACCGAATTCGCGGGAGATTTTAAAATTATAGTATATTCTAATGATATCGATTTCAAAGAACATATAGCTCTTGTAAAAGGAGAAATTAATAAAGACGAGCCTGTTCTAGTCAGAGTTCACTCCCAGTGTCTCACCGGAGACATATTCGGTTCTATGAGATGCGACTGCGGAGACCAGTTGACGGCGGCTATGGAGATGATAGACAAGGAAGGCAGCGGCGTTATTTTATATTTAATGCAGGAAGGCAGGGGCATAGGCCTTGTGAATAAATTAAAAGCTTATAATCTTCAGGACGAGGGCTACGATACCGTTGAAGCAAACGAAAAATTGGGATTTAAACCCGACTTAAGAGAATACGGGGTGGGCGCCCAAATTTTAGTAGATCTGGGTGTCGGGAAAATGCGGCTTATGACCAATAATCCGAAAAAAATAATCGGACTCGAAGGATACGGACTGAGCGTGGTTGAAAGGGTTCCCGTGGAAATATGTCCGAATGAAACAAATAAACATTATCTAAAAACGAAAAAAGAAAAATTAGGGCACATATTAAAAATGAAATAGTAAAAGAAAAATTAAAATTAAATTAACGGGAGCGTGAAATGGGTAATTTTAATTTAATAGAAGGCGAGCTTAAAGCCGCCGGTTTTAGATTTGGCATAGTTATATCGAGATTTAACGATTTTATTAACGGTAAACTGCTGGACGGAGCACTGGATTACTTAAAAAGAGCGGGAGCTAACGAGGATAACGTATCGGTCGTAAAGGTTCCGGGAGCGTTTGAACTTCCCATGGCGGTGAAAATGCTGTTGGAAACAAAAAAATACGATGCGGTAATCTGTCTTGGAACGCTGATAAGGGGCGAAACTACCCATTTTGACCTGTTGTCGAATCAAGTCACGAAATTAATTTCCGAACTTTCAATCCACTATAATGTTCCGGTGAGTTACGGAATTATAACGGCAGAATCTATCGAACAGGCGATATCGCGCGCCGGTACTAAAATGGGTAATAAAGGTTTCGATGCGGCAATGTCTGCCGTAGAAATGGCAAGTCTTTACGCAAAAATTAAGAAGAGCTGAGCGTTAACTATTTATTTATGACAAAAAGAAGAAAGGCGAGAGAACTTGCTTTACAGTTTTTATACGAAGAAGACGGAAACATAAGCAATTTAGACTATAAAATAAATTGTTTTTATAATGATTTCGCTTCGGAAAGCCTTATAAGAGACGGATTTATAAAAACTAAAGAAGATTTAAACAGGAAAAAGGATATTTCTCAGATTTTTAATTTCTTTGCGGATATCGTAAGGGGAACTTTAATAAATTTAGAAAAAATCGACGGTCTTATCAGGATGCTGGCTAAAAACTGGACTATTGAAAGAATGTCGAGAGTTGATAGAAATCTTTTAAGACTTTCTATTTACGAGATTTTATTTATTCCTGAAACTCCCAAGAACGTCGTTATCAACGAAGCGATAGAAATAGCGAAGAAATTCGGAAACGACGAATCGCCGGCTTTCATTAACGGTATCTTAGATGCGGCGGTTAAGGTTAAATAAGTTAATCGGCTGATAAAAACTTAAAATAACCGAAAATAGGAGATAAAAATGGAGATTAAATCGGGATTGAATTACGGCGGAGTCGTACTCGATATAAGAGGGCTTTGCTGAGGTCCTCCGGTATGGGCGGTCGTCCATAAACTCAAAACTTTAAAACAGGATGACGTTTTAACGGTGGTTTCGGATAAAGATTCTTTACTGAATGATATTCCGGCCTTATGCTCTCTCTTGAGCGTACAGTTGCTAAATGCGGTCAATTTAAAAGACCTGTACGTATTTTTTATTAAAAATAAAGATTGGGGAAAATAAAGGTAAAATGATTAGGAATAATAATAGAACGGCAGATGAAATGAGGCCTGTGAAAATTACCCCCGGCTATATGAAATATGCCGAAGGTTCGTGCTTGATAGAAGCCGGCGATACTAAGGTGATATGCACTGCGTCCGCCGATTATAAAGTGCCGCCGTTTTTAAGAGATAAAAGCGAAGGCTGGCTCACCGCCGAATATTCTATGCTTCCGAGGTCCGCCCATAACAGGATACCGAGAGACTCGGCAAAAGGAAAAGTCAACGGAAGGGCTCAGGAAATACAGAGGTTAATAGGCAGGTCGCTCAGGTCGGTAATTAATTTTTCGTATTTTCCCGGAATAACCGTATTAATAGACTGCGACGTGATAAGCGCGGACGGCGGAACGAGGACGGCTTCTATAACGGGGGCGTATGTCGCCGCTTATCTTGCGTTCTTAAATCTTATAAAACAGGAAAAAATAGAAAAGATGCCGTTTTACGATTCCGTTGCCGCAATAAGCATCGGCATCGCAAACGGAGAAATCCTTCTTGACCTTGATTATTCCGAAGATTCCATAGCCGAACTTGATTTTAATTTTATCTTAACCGGCTCCCGAAAAATAATCGAGATTCAGGGATGCGCCGAAAAAACTCCGATAGATTTCGACGTTCTCGGCAAGCTGTACGAACTTTCAAAAACCGCAGTTGCAAAAATTACGGAATTGCAGAATAAAGCAATTTCCGGTTAAGCATCTCAATACCTTAAATTTTTATTTATTATCGTGTTTTTTAAGAGGCAGGGAAATTAAATCTGTATTATTAGGATTTTCATAGTCTGAAAAATTTTCTGCCTGTTCGGCTTTCTCCCGAAACATATCAGGCGTCCCGCGGTAATAATAAGTAAAATTATCTTTTAATTTATTTTTTAAATATTTAAATATTAAATAAATTAGATAATAATTCAAGAATGGAATTAAAAAAAGAACAGCAATGAAATCGGTAATAAACCCCGGAATAAAAAATAATATTCCGGCTATAAAGAAGGCAATAGATTTAATTAAGTTTTTGTTTAAAATTTTTCCGTTAGAAACATCGGCGACGGCATTTTGAAAGGCAATATATTTTATTTTTTTTGTTATTATATAACCTGTGATGCTAAAAAAAAATAAAAGTCCGGCGGTTGCAAGAAAGCCTATTCTTTCGGCTATTTCTATAAATACGTAAATTTCGAGAAATATATCGATAAGAATTGCAAAAAAAAATTTTCCAAATAACCCCATTTATTTAATATACAATGATTTCAAAGATTAATCAAATTATTCTAAGCAGTTTTTTCGTTTATGTTTATATTATGCAACCCTAATAAACAGGGGCAGGAAGAGGAGCGGATAATTTCAATATTGAAAGGAAATAAAGTTTGTCGTATTATTTTAATGCCCCCTATTTTTTCTATAAATTTATGTTATAATTTAAATATTAATTTAAAAAAAGAAAAATTTTTACATCTTTAACCTTTTAACAAGGAGGTTTTATGAAGGGAAAAAACAAAAAAAACGCATTTTTATTTTTCGCGATTTCGGCATTTGCATTTTTTCTTATTTCAATTGGGATTGCCGTTAAATCATTTGCCGGAAACGGAACGGACTGGACAACGCCGTGCGGTTTTGGTAATAACAGAGGCACATCTTATTTATCAAGTCCTTGCAGTTCTTCCTATAATTGCTGTATGGAAGCCCCGTCTCCTAAACCCGTAAATGTAGCTGAGCATTCCGTTCCGAAGAAGCAGGTTCCGAAGAAACACGTTTCTACTTATGATATATCCTTGCACGATATTTATTTTGCTTTCAATAGCGCCGCTCTTACAGGCAGAGACAGAGCTATTCTCAAGAGAGACGCAGAATATTTAAAAAACAATCCAAATATAGTAGTGCAAATTCAGGGAAATTGCGACCAGAGAGGTTCTGTTTCGTATAACATGGCTCTTGCTTCAAGAAGAATTAACTCTGCCAAAAATTATCTTGAAAATTTGGGAATTGCATCGGATAGATTAAAAACCGTGGTATTCGGAAAAAGCAATCTTCCATGTAAGGCTGATACTTCATCCTGTTATGCTATGAACAGAAGAGACCATTTTGAGGTCATTTCCAAATAAAAAGTAGAAATATTGTCCGGGGGCTGTTTATCTATATAAATTTAGTTATAAGATAACGGCTTCCGGATATTTTTAAAATTAAAATTAAATGTGCCTGGCAATTCCTTCCAAAGTTATAGAAATAAAAGACGGCGATACCGTTATCGTAGATACTATGGGGTCTAAAAGGCTTGTCTCTACGATGCTTCTGGAAGAGCCTGCCCGTATAGGCGATTACCTGCTCATACACGTGGGTTACGCAATGCAAAAAATAGACGAAAAAGAAGCTATGGAAAGCCTTAACCTGTTCAGGGAAATTGAAATAAAAACGGCAGGGTAGAAAAAATATAAATATGGAATTATATTCCGATTTTAAAATAAAAGAGGATATAAGCAGGCTGGCGTCGATAATAGGCTCGGAAGTTAAAAAACCTTTCAATATAATGGAAATATGCGGTGGACACACCCATTCCATTATGAAATACGGATTAAATACCCTCCTTAAAGATAAAATAAATTTTCTTCACGGACCGGGCTGTCCCGTCTGCGTTATGCCGCTTAAAAGAATAGACGAGGCGATAGAAATTGCAGATTCGCCTGATGTCATACTTGCGGCTTACGGCGATATGATGCGGGTTCCCGGAACGGATAGTTCGCTGATAAAAGAGCGGGCAAAAGGGAAAGACGTAAGAATGATATATTCCCCTCTCGATATTATAAAAATCGCCGAGGATAAAAACAATAAAGGTAAAAAAATAGTTTTTTTCGCGATAGGGTTTGAAACTACGACCCCTATGACGGCGGCTCTTATCGAAGAAGTTATAGCAAGGCGGATAAACAATGTTTTGTTTCATGTCAACCATGTTCTCGTGCCTCCTCCGATAAACGCTATCTTAGATTCGGGCGATAATTTAATAGACGGGTTTATTTGTCCCGGGCACGTCAGCGTTATGACCGGAACCGGCATTTATGAGGATATTCCTTTAAAATATAAAAAGGCGGCGGTTATTGCAGGGTTTGAGCCTTACGACATATTAAGCGGAACGCTTTTAATAGTAAGGCAGATTAACGAAGGCAGGCCGGCGGTCGAAATTGCGTATAAAAGGGCGGTTAAAGAAGGCGGCAATAAAAAAGCGCAGGGTTTAGTCGATAAATATTTTACGGTAAGGGAAGAATTCGAATGGAGAGGATTCGGCAATATCCCAAAAAGCGGATTAAAATTAAGGGACGAGTTTAAAGACTTTGACGCAGAATATGTTTTTAGGGATAAATTAAAAGAATTGCCCGGCGGCAAAGAAAACGCCGCATGTAAATGCGGGGAAATATTAAAAGGAAAATGCAAGCCGGACGACTGCCCGCTATTCGGTAAAGCCTGCAATCCTGAAAATCCTATAGGGGCATGCATGGTTTCATTTGAAGGCGCATGCGCCGCTTATTATAAATACCGCAATTTTTAAATTGAAATGAATAAAAAAAAATACGAAAGAATACAGCTTTCGCATGGCGGAGGAGGCAAAGAAACTTCCGAGCTTATAGGCGGAATTATATTTAACGGACTTTATGGACAAAACGGCAGAAGCGATGATTTGTACGATTTGCACAAAAGACGCAATAATAACAACTTTACAGTAAATACATCCGGGCAGAAAATAAAATTATTGGAAGATGCCGCAGTTTTAAAATCTCCGCAAAATATTGCTTTTACTACCGATAGTTTTACCGTAAGCCCTGTTTTTTTTAAAGGCGGCGATATAGGAAAATTATCCGTAGCCGGAACGGTTAACGACCTTTCGGTTATGGGGGCGAAACCGTTGTTTTTAAGCCTTGGACTTATAATAGAAGAAGGATTTGCTTCGGAGGATTTAAGGAAAATCATAGAGAGCATTTCGGAAGAGGCGGATAAAACCGGCGTCATAGTGGTAACGGGGGATACAAAGGTTGTTCCTGCAGGAAAAGCCGACGGGATATTTATAAATACAAGCGGAATAGGGGAGATTTTATACGACGGTCTTTCCGTTTATAATATAGCGGCGGGAGATATAATTATCGTTTCGGGCAATGTAGGCGACCATGGGGCGGCGGTTATGTCTTTAAGAGAAGGGATAGAAATGGACGTGGAAATAGAAAGCGACTGCGCTTCTTTGTGGGATATGATAGAAACGATATTAAAGGGCGGTATAGAGGTAAGCACAATAAGGGATTCTACCAGAGGCGGGTTAGCCGCCGTTCTTAACGAATGGGCTATGGCGGCGGGGGTCGATATTTACGTCGAAGAAGATAAGATTCCCGTAAACGATTCCGTAAGAGGTTTCTGCGAGCTTCTAGGTTTTGAACCTTATCAGCTTGCATGCGAGGGAAGGGCGGTATTTGCCGTAAAACCTGAATTTGCGGAGAAAGCGCTGAATATTCTTAAATCGCATCCGCTTGGAAAAGATGCAAAGATAATAGGGACGGTAGGCGGCAATAATAGTTTTGAAGCTGAAACGAGGGGAGCGGGGCAGACAGCCGGCGGCAGAAACATAAAGGGGACGGAATTAAAAGGGAAAGTTGTTTTAAAAGGTATTTACGGAGTAAATAGGCTTCTTGATTATCCTTCGGGCGAATTATTGCCGAGAATCTGTTAGAATTGAAATTTATTTACTTAATCGCTTCTTAAGTTATGCAAAATAGCGAAAATGGATTCGTTAATAATACCGACGTCAAAAGAGCTATAATTAAACTATCCGGCAGGGTACAAGGGGTGGGTTTTAGACCTTTTGCTTACAGGCTTGCTGAAAAATACGGAATAAAAGGCTATGTTTTAAATAACGCCGAAGGGGTTGAAATCGACGCCGAAGGCAAGGAAGACGGCCTTTTAAATTTTATAAAATCTTTAGATTTAGATTCGGAAAAACCTCCGCTTGCAATTATTAACGATAAAACCGTAGATTTTACCGAGCCGTTTTTTTATAAAAGTTTCGAGATTAAAGAATCGGATAAAACCGGTGATAAAGACGGTAACCGTAAAAATAATAAATTAAATTTAACCATACCTCCTGATATCGCAATATGCGGCAAATGTTTAGACGAACTTTTCAATCTTTCCGACAGGAGATATTTATATCCGTTTATCAACTGCACCGACTGCGGTCCAAGATTTACTATATCTAAAAGACTGCCATACGACAGGGCTTCGACTTCTATGGACAAATTTAAAATGTGCATTGAATGTCAAGCCGAATATAAAAATCCTTTAAGCCGAAGGTTTCATGCCGAACCGAACGGATGTTTCGCCTGCGGTCCCAAAGTCGAATTTATTTTAAGTTCGGATATATCGGGCTATAAAGAAGCAGAAGATATAAATAAAGCTTTAGAATTAAAGCGGTTAAGAAGTTTGAACGCCGTAAAATCTTTAGTAGATTTAATCAAAGACGGGGGCATTGCCTGTGTTAAGGGGATAGGCGGTTTTCACTTAATGGCGGATGCCGCTGACGACGATGCTTTGAAATTATTGAGGGAGCGGAAAAACAGACCGAAAAAACCTTTCGCCGTAATGTTTAAAAATATGGAGCAGGTATTAAGATATGCTCATGCAGATGATATTTCGGCGGGTTTGTTGGTTTCAAAAGAAAGACCCATCTGTTTATTGAAGGATAAGGGGAACCTGTCTTATTACGCAAACTGCGGACTGCAAGATATAGGGGTATTATTGCCGTATGCCCCGCTTCATTATATTATATTCAGCCTTTTTGACGGACCTTTAGTCGCAACTTCGGCAAACATAGGCGGAGAACCGATAGTAAAAGATAATAAAGAAGCGTTTTTGAAACTGAAAGGCATTGCGGACGGCTTTTTAATCCACAATAGGGATATTTTAAGGAGATGCGACGATTCAGTCATAAAAGCGGATATCGGTGATACCGGCAAACAGGGCTGCGCCCCGTTTTTTATCAGGCGGTCGAGAGGCTATGTTCCGGAGCCGTTAAACATACCGTTTCCTTTAAAAAGAAACGTTTTAGCGGCGGGGACCTTTCTTAAAAATACTTTTGCATTGGCTTACGCCGGCGAAGATACCGGCGCGGTCGTATTGAGCCAGCATAACGGCGACTTGGATAATATTGCGGGGTTCATTAATTTTAAAGAAAATATAGAAGATTTTAAAAAGTTTTATAATTTTAAACCGGATATTATCGTTTACGACAGCCATCCCGCTTACGAAAGCACGAAATGGGCTAAAGAATCGGCAAAAGAAAGAAATATAAAGGGTATATCGCTCCAGCATCACAGGGCGCATATTATTTCCTGTATGGCGGAAAACGGGCTTGGATTAAACGAAGAAGTTTTCGGCATCGCTTTCGATGGAACGGGTTATGGAGACGACGGAACGATTTGGGGAGGGGAATTTTTTAAAGGAAATTATAAGAACTTAAAAAGAACGGGGAGTTTTAAAAAATTCAGGCTTATCGGCGGGGACAAAGCGGTTAAATCGCCAAAAAGGGTTCTTCTAAGCATTCTGTTCGGTATTTTATTCGAGAGCGGCAGCGGTATTAAATATCCCGA
>JAJYYS010000053.1 GCA_021800745.1 bacterium | reverse complement strand
GAATACTTGCCTATATAGCCGAAAAAGAAGAACAGGGATACGCTTTTTTAAAACCTTAAATAAATTCCCAAATCCCGATTTAGAAAATATTTAATAAATTCTAATATCCCGTCATTGCGAGCGCAGCTAATCAATCTAAAACGAGATTGCTTCGCTGCGCTCGCAATGACGGGATAGTGCGCTCGCAATGACGGGATAGTGCGCTCGCAATGACATTATTAAGTAATTCAGGTAATCCATATATAAAAATTTCTAAATCAGGATTTGGGGAATTACCTTTTATTAGACGACTTTTATTAAAACAGCAAGCCGGTTCCGAAACCGATGTAATGCCCCGAACTTCCCGAAGGCGGGTCGAGGAATACTCCGTATTCCGCATCTATCTCGATGTTATTGGTAATCAAATATTGAAATCCTCCGTCGAACCAGTAATTGCCGGATAATCCAGCTCCCTGTATGGAATTTCTGAAAAACTCTCCATACAATTGAAAAGACGGGGTAAACTGGTAAGCCGCTACAAAATCGGGGTTAAAACTGAAGAATCTGTGCGGGCTGCCGTTATCCGAAAGCATAGTAAAAGAAGACATGCCCGGGGCAAATTGGACGGATAGGGCATCCGTCAACGAATATGTGAACTGCCCGTTAACGGTAAAATCGGTTCCGTAATTTTGGAATCCGTTAGTGCCGGACGGAAAAGTAACCAGCACGTCGGCGGAATAGACGAGATGACGGGTATATCCGAATTCGTGCTTGAATCCTATTCCCGAATCGTCGTATCCGCTTGAAGACGGAAGTCTAGAGCCGGGATAGGTTAATACATCATAATTCGGCGGAAAAAATTTAATCTCGTTATTTCCGGGAATCCCTGCTCTTATTTCGGCATATGGATATTCAACCTGTTCGGATTTAAATCCTTGTTTATTAAAGAATGAATCTTGTATGCCGGCTTCTAAGACTACTTTTCCGGGTTTTACCGCACAGGACGAATCAGACACCGTCGGCCTGTCGAGTATGGACAAGAGCGCCCCGTTTCCGGCACACGGGTCGTGAACTGTCGGCGGAAAGCCGCCGGCCTCTGAAACCGCAGATAGAAAGCCGAAAATAACGGCAAAAAAAACTGCCGCAAAAAATAATGCGGGGTATCCGTCCCGCGCCGCATATCTTATTTCCATTTTAACATTTTCCATATTAACATCATTCGTATTCTATAGATGGATATAATTCAGCCAGCTCTGCGGAAGCGCCGTCATTATCCCCAAAATCACCATTACCAACCCTAGTATGCCCACCGCCGCTATAGATTTTTTAGAATAGGCATATTCTCCAAGTATTCTTTTGCTCCCTGCAAGCGCTATCAAAAATCCGAGGACTATCGGAAGGATGAAGCCGTTAAATGCTTCTACGTCAACCATAATAGTTACGAGCGGTATGCCGGGTATAAGAACAAGCATAGCCGATACGAAAATTAATGCTATATATATGAAATAAAAAAGTTTTGCCTCGCCGAAACGATGGTTCAAGCTGTGTTTATATCCCCATGTTTCCCCCGCCGCCCACGTAAACGCCATAGAAACTACGAAAGCCGCCAAAAGGCTCGAACTGTAAAGACCGACGGCAAACAAAGCTCCCGCATATTTTCCGGCTAAAGGTATTAAGGACCGGCCGATATCTTTTGCGGTTGACGGAACTATATGAGCTTTATACAGAGTAGCGGCGGTCATAACTATAACCGCAATCATAAGAACCTGCGTTGCGATGCTACCTATAAGGGTATCCGCTTCCGCCAGCTTAACGTCTTTTTTGCATAAATTTTTATCGACCGTAGCGCTTTGCTGGTAATAAATCATCCACGGCATTACAACGGCTCCGGCATTTGCCGCTATAAGCCATATATAATCTTTGTTTCCAAGGGGTTGCGAACCTAACAATCCTTTAAAAACAAGCTGATGTATATCCGGATGGGCAAATATAGCCGCAGGTATGAATACAAATCCCGTAAGAGAAAAGATAAGCGCGATATTTTCCGCCCTGCGGTAGCTTCCCGTAAAAACGACAAACAGGAGGATTAAAAAGCTTATACCCACGCTATAGACTTTGGGTATGCCGAATATCTCTCCGCTTGCCGCAATTCCGGAAAATTCGGTAATAAGCGCCGTAAAAACCACAAGAAACAGGGTAATCGTAGCAAATGCCGCCCACTTACTGCCGTAATATTCTTTTATCAGCTCTCCGTGTCCCTTTCTGGTAACGCACCCGAGTCTCGAAGTCATTGACTGTATTAAATATAAAATAGGTATCAAAAGTATTTGAAGGGGTATGAGCTTATATCCCCACTGAGCTCCCGAAACGCCCGCCGTCGTGACGGAACCTGCATCCATATCGGCAATCATAACTACAAAACCCGGACCCAATACCTTAAAGAAATGGAGTCCTCTGTATAGCGAACGCTTATTAAACAGAGGAAACCTGCCTCTTCCGCGTCTCCTGTTACGGCTTTTTCCGCTATGCATGTTTTCTTCTTTTTCCATAAATTTACGCAAGCCTTTTCTGTTAAAGATTAATTTTTATTTTATCGGCATTTTACATTAATGATAATAAAAATCATTATCATTATAATACGAGAAAAATTCTGCGTTGTCAAGCGTTTTTTTAATGAATACAAGGTAATCAAGGCATACATAAATCAAAGCTAAACGATATTGTTCTTTAAGGCGTCTCCTGTTGCCGCTACTATAGGATGAAGGCAAGGGGTAAGCCTCGGCTGGCTTCCGAATTACATAGTAGCTATGTCTGTAGCAGTTGCATGCATCTGAATAGCGAGACCTATCGTATTGACTAATTCTCCAGTAGTCGAACCGCCCGTAATTTGACATCCGAGCAGCTGCAAAGAATCTACTGTTTTAATATCCATATAATTATCTACCCTCTTCCTCTACTTCATACTTCCCGGGCTTATATCCCGCATCTTCAATAGCGGACTTTACCGCTTCTACCGTCGTGCCGTCTTTAGCGGCAATATACGACGTATTTTCCTTTAAACTGGTATTTATCTCAATAACTCCGTTTACCGATTTTACAAATTTATTAACCCTTGCGACGCAGTGTTCGCAGGTCATACCCCCGACTTCTATTTTTATCTTTTTCATTGAAATCCTCCGGATATATTTTATTTTTTATCTGCCGCGATTAAGCAAATTGTCTTACCATATATTTATATATTACCATAAGATATGGTAATATATAAATATGGATTTATTCGACGATATTAATAATATACACGAAAAAAACGAAAGCTATTTTTTACCGCCGCTTGCCGAAAGGCTCAGGCCTAAAGTTCTGTCCGAATTTATCGGCCAAGCGCATATTCTCGGCAAAGACAAACCTTTAAAGAATATGATAGATTCCGGATTTATCCGCTCGATGATACTATGGGGGCCGCCGGGAAGCGGAAAAACGACTCTTGCCGGTATTATAGCAAATACCGCGGGTTACGAGTTTTACAAAATTTCTGCGGTTTCTTCAGGCGTTAAAGAACTGAGGGAAATTATCGACAAAGCAAATATCAGCTTTAAACACTACAAAAAACCGCTGATGATTTTTATCGACGAAATTCACCGTTTTAACAAGTCCCAGCAGGATCTGCTATTACATTCGGTAGAGGAAGGAAGCCTTATATTAATCGGAGCTACCACCGAGAACCCGTCTTTTGAAATAAACTCCCCGATTTTGTCGAGAGTAACGGTATTTACGTTAAACCCTTTATTTGAGGAAGATTTAAACTTGATTATCGACCGGGCGCTGGATACGGATGAGGCTTTGAACAAAAAGAAAATTATACTGGAAAAAGACGGCAAAAATGCGCTTGTCAGGTATTCGGGAAGCGATGCCCGCATAATGCTGAACGCTCTTGAATTAGCTGTAAATCTTGCAAAACCGGACGACAAGGGAAATATAATTCTTAATGTAAAAACTATCGAGGATGCTTATCTTAGAAAATCCAGATACGATAAAACCGGAGAAGAACATTATAATACGATTTCGGCTTTCATTAAAAGTTTAAGGGGCAGCGACCCCGACGGAGCGGTTTTCTGGCTTGCCAAAATGTTAGACTCCGGAGAAGACGTTAAATTTATCGCAAGAAGAATGATAATTTTGGCTTCGGAAGACATAGGAAACGCCGAACCGGATGCTCTGAATTTAGCGGTAAGCTGTTTTAACGCCGTAAATACGGTAGGTATGCCTGAAGCCCGGATTATTTTATCCCAGACGGCAACATATCTTGCAGGCTGTCCCAAGTCTAACGCAAGCTATCTCGCAATTGAAGAAGCTCTGGGCGACGTTAAAAAATTTCCGGGTGCGGTCGTTCCGCTGCATCTAAGAAATGCCCCTACAAAACTGATGAAGGACTTAGATTATCACAAAGGTTATAAATATTCCCACGATTATAAAGACCATTTTACCGAACAGACATATCTTCCGAAAGAACTTTCATCGCGCATATACTACCGCCCGGAAACCATCGGCAAAGAAAAAGAGATTAGAATCCGGCTTAAAACATTATGGGGGAAAAGCAAGGATTACGGCGGAGATGATTGACGCATAGCACACGGCAATTGGAAATCAATTACGTTTGCGGCAAGTTAAAATTATCTTGGATTAAACGCCGGCTGAAGTTGTCGGAACGACATGAAAAGAAACATCTGGAAGGCTGTCTATGAGGCTGTTCACTATGCTTTTTTTAAAAAATCGGCCGAAAAATTTATTTTTTTCATTTGTAGCCCCTATTACAAGATGAGAAATATTGTTGCTTTTTACAAAATCTACGACCCCGGAAACAACATCGTCTGTCTGAAAGCTAAAAACGGCGGCGCCTAAATTTTCCGCAACCGAGATATTTTTAGAAAGCGATTTGTCGTAATTTTCGGATTTATTTTTTTTTCTGTTTTTTAAATTAATATGGAGGACGTAAAGATTTGAATTGAGCCTTCCCGCAATTTTGGAACCTATCCTGACAAGCCTTGCCGAGTCCGGATTAGAACTTATTAAAACAAGAACCCTTTCATTTGATTTTAATTCTAATTTATCTTCCGGGTTTCCGATTTTATTAGACTGCGTGCTTAACTCGTCCGCAATAGTCCTCAACGAAAGTTCCCTTAAAACTAAAAGATTCTCTATTTTAAAAAAATTATTCAAAGCCGTCTGGATTTTTTCTTTGGAATAAATTTTCCCTTCCTCCAGCCTTTTTATAAGTTCCCCCGCTGGAACATCGACGTTTACTATTTCCGTAACATAATTTAAAATGTAATCAGGGACTCTTTCGCTTACTTTTATGCCAAGCTCGGATTCTACTTTTTCGGCGATAGAATTAAGGTGAAATATATTTAAGGTAGTAAATACGCTGATTCCTTCCCTGTAAATCTCGATAACGTCCTGATATCTTTTTAAATTTTTTGAACCGGGGACATTGTTATGCGCCAGTTCGTCTATTAAAACAATCGACGGTTTTCTTGTAATGACCGCATCGGCATCAAGTTCTTCGAATACCGACCCTCTATATCCAATCTTTTTTCGCGAAACGGTTTCAAGGTTTCTAACTTCGGCTTCGGTTTCTTTTCTCCCGTGCGGCTCGACATATCCGATAACAACGTCAATACCTTGTTCAAGGAGATAATTACCATCCTCGAGCATCATATATGTTTTGCCGGTTCCGGGAGCGGCACCAAGATAAACCCTGAAAACATTAGTTTCGCTTGAAGAATATTTTATCTTATTAAGTATCGAATCCGCCGAAGGTCTGTTATATTCTATCTTCAAAGTTATTCCTTTAGTAAAATTAATACCTCTAATTAATTGAATATCATTTAATATTATATATCACATTCATATTATTGCTTAAAACTTAATAATTATTCGGAATTATGTACTCGACAAAGCGAGATTGCTTCGCTATCGCTCGCAATGACAATATACGGTCATTGCGAGCGATAGCGGACGAAGTCCAGCGTAGCTAACCAATCTCGCGGTTATTATGACAAATACCAATATTGCTTTGTCAAGTGCATAATTCCGTAATTATTTAATTTATATCAGATGCAAGAAGGTTATCGCGATATCGATAAGTTTTATTCCTATAAAAGGCGCTATTATCCCGCCAAGCCCGTAAATCAAAAGATTTCTGGTTAAAATCGATGAAGCCGGAGCAGGCCTGTATTTAACTCCCCTTAACGCAAGCGGAATAAGTATTATTATAATAACGGCATTAAATATTACCGCCGAAAGTATAGCCGACTCCGGCGAAGACAACCCCATAACGTTTAAAGGCCTAAGCCATGGAATAATAGGCGCAAACATAGCCGGTATTATGGCAAAATATTTTGCTATGTCGTTTGCTATAGAAAATGTGGTAAGGGACCCTCTGGTTATAAGAAGTTGTTTGCCTATCTCGACGATTTCTATCAGTTTAGTAGGATTTGAATCTAGGTCTATCATATTCCCCGCTTCTTTTGCCGCCATAGTGCCTGTGTTCATAGCGACGCCGACATCAGCCTGAGCTAAAGCAGGCGCATCGTTAGTTCCGTCCCCGGTCATCGCTACTAGCTTGCCAAGCGATTGTTCTTTTTTTATAATCGCCATTTTGGTTTCCGGAGTAGCTTCCGCTACAAAATCGTCAACTCCGGCTTCGCTTGCAATCGCTTTTGCCGTCAAAGGATTGTCGCCAGTTATCATGACGGTTTTAATGCCTATCTTTCTTAAACTATTAATCCGCTCCTTAATTCCGCCTTTTACGACGTCTTTCAAATGTATAATGCCTAGCATGCGATCATTTACCGCAACGGCAAGAGGCGTCCCGCCTTTTTTAGAAATTTCCTCCGCTATTTTTACGGTTTTATCAGCAACTGTGCCGTTATTTTGCTCGACGAATTTTATAACCGCATCTACCGCTCCTTTCCTTATTTGCAAACTCTTATCTAAAAGATTAACTCCGCTCATTCTGGTAAATGCCGAAAAAGGAATAAACTCTATATTTTTTTCGTCTATATGCCTTCCCCTGAAGCCGTACTGCTTTGCCAGAGTTACGATAGACCTTCCTTCAGGCGTTTCGTCGCTTAAAGACGAAAGCTGTGCATAATCGGCTAACTCGTTAATATCCGAACCCTCGGGCGGAATAAAAGAAACGGCCATCCTGTTTCCGAATGTTATAGTTCCTGTTTTATCAAGCAAGAGGGTGTTGACGTCGCCTGCCGCTTCTACGGCTTTTCCGGACATGGCAATTACGTTATGTTTGACAAGCCTGTCCATACCGGAAATACCTATGGCGGAAAGCAGAGCGCCTATAGTCGTAGGTATGAGGCACACAAGAAGGGCGACTAAAATTACTGGAGAAATGTATCCGTGAAAATAACCGGCCATAGGTTCTAAAGTAATAACGACGGCTAAAAAAAGAGCCGTCAGCATTACAAGTAAAATATTAAGCGCTATTTCGTTCGGCGTCTTCCGTCTTGATGCTCCTTCGACGAGAGCTATCATCTTATCTATAAAATTCTCTCCCGGGTTCGACGTTACTCTGATTATAATTTTATCCGATAAGACTTTCGTACCGCCGGTAACCGCGCTTCTATCGCCGCCACTTTCCCTTATTACGGGAGCGGATTCTCCGGTAATGGCAGATTCATCTACGGAAGCGATTCCTTCTATTATTTCTCCGTCGGCGGGTATAGTATCGCCCGATTCGGCAATAACTACATCTCCTTTTCTCAAGAGGAAGGTTTTTATTTTTTCCTCCTTTCCGTCTTCTTTAAACAGCCTTGCTATTACCTCGGTCTTTGTTCTTCTCAGGCTGTCCGCCTGCGCCTTGCCTCTTCCTTCGGAAATGCTTTCGGCAAAGTTGGCGAACAGAACGGTAAACCATAGCCATAAAGTTATTTGAAGAACAAAAGCTATAAATTTGAAATCATGCAGAAAAAGGTCTTTGATAAATATTGCCGTGGTAATAACCGAACCTATCTCTACGACAAACATAACCGGATTTTTAATCATTATTTTCGGATTAAGTTTTTTAAAAGAATCCTTTATTGCGAATAACATTATATCTTTGTTAAACGCAGAAACATAATATGATTTTCTGGACATAATTTTTCTTATCCCTTTATTTAAAAATTAAACAAATAACAAATATTAATTAATCGGCTTAAGCCAGTCCCTTGAAAATACGTTTATATAACTTATAATCGCTTTTTTTAAGAAGTAAAGAAAGTTTTAGATTTAATTTCATCGTGTTTACTCCGGGAGTTCCAAATATGCCTAATTGCCTATAAGATATATTGTTTTTAACAAGCCTATAAAGTATAGTTTTAGATATTCCGGTAAGCGACGATATCCTCGGCACCTGGTCTAATGCCGCCGCTATGGAAATATATGGTCCCAAACCCGAACCGGAACCTGTTATTATATCGACCGGCACACCGCCTTTTTTAACGGCCGGGTTTTCCTTTAAAAATTTATTTATAAGTTTTTTTTCATGGTTTATGTACTTTCCGTTGACGGGAGCGTAATTTGAAGCCCCCGATTCCGTTCCGTTATAACCGTTTCCGGCATAAGACGGTCTGCCGTTAAATATATACGGGGAAGTAAATTTTTCGCCTATCAAAAATGAACCGACCGGCCTTGAATTTTTATAAACGATGCTTCCGCCCGCCTGAAAGGGAAAGGCTATTTTTCCTATGCCCCAGATAAGAAAAGTATAGCCGAGCGAGCATATAATATATAATAGAACCGTTAATTTTATCATTCTTATAAATTCTTTTCCCACAATAAATATCCTCTTTAAATTATTTAAATTAATAAAACAGATGTCCTTTTACCATTGCAAAATGTTCCGCAATAGGTCCAAGCGCCAGCGCCGGAAAGAACGTTAGCGCTCCAACAAGCAGTATGGTTCCCATCACGACCGTATAAAATAAAATGCCGTGCGCCGGAAACGTTCCCGCCGATTCCGGTATGCTTTTCTTTTTGATTAATGAACCCGCTATTGCAACCTGGCAAATTATAGGAATATATCTGCCGAAAAATATAGTAAGTCCGAGCGAAATATTATAAAAAAGCGTATTGCCGTTAAGACCGGCAAACGCAGACCCGTTGTTTGCCGTCGTCGAGGTATAGGCGTATAAAATCTCGCTTAATCCGTGCGGACCGGGATTCAATATGCCCGCCAGCCCCGCTGGTAAAGCTAAAGCTATCGCAAAAGGGATAAGAATAATAAACGCATGGGCAAACATTGCAAGCGTTGCAAGTTTCACTTCCTTAGCTTCTATTTTTTTCCCAAGAAATTCAGGCGTCCGGCCCACCATAAGCCCGGCTATGAACACGGCTATTATTACCATTGCGAGCATATTTAAAAGCCCCACTCCTTTACCACCGAATATAAGGTTTAACATCATTTCGGCGATTAGAACCATACCTGAAAGAGGCATAAAACTGTCGTGGGCGGAATCGACGTTGCCGGTGGTAAACGCCGTAGTAGCGGTTGCAAATAAAGAGGTCTGGGCAATTCCGATATGCTCCTGTTTTCCTTCCATATTGCCGCCCGGATTATTTTTAGAAACGAAGATATTTGCTCCTAACTTTGCAAGGAAAGGATTGCCGTGAGCCTCCTGAGAATAAACCGTTGTAATGCAGACTACGAGGAGCGTCATAGCGACCGCAAATAAAGTCCATGCATGTTTTTTATTCCCTATCATTATTCCGTACATTAAAAAAAGCGCCATGGGAATTGTCCCCATCATAAATATAGTTAAG
>JAJYYS010000052.1 GCA_021800745.1 bacterium | reverse complement strand
CATAAAAATATAGAATTCGTTGAAAAACTCGGCGCTAATCCTTCAAGCGCTTTCGTCGATAAGAGACAGATGAAAAGAGCGTTTATGAACATCATCGATAACGCTGTGTTCAGTATAACTTTAAAATCGATAGAAAAAGTCGGAGGCATTGCCGCGGGCGCCGGTTTTAATTATAAAGCGGAAATCAGAATAACCACCGAAACCGCAAAGGATGAAACTGCAAACGGCGATATAATCAGAATGATTTTTTCCGATAACGGAACCGGCATAAACGATGAAGTAATGCAGAATATGTATGAGCCGTATTTTTCTACGAAACAGGGCGGAACGGGTCTGGGTCTGGCAATTACGAAAAACATTATGATGGAAAACAATGCCGCGATAAGCGCAAAAAATAACGAAAAAGGCGGAGCGGATTTTATAATAGAACTGCCGGCAGATAAGATTTAAAAGGTAAAAGGAGTAAAAATGAAACTTGTTTTGGTTATAGACGACGAAGACGGCATAAGAAGTTCTTTATCAGGCATACTTAAAGACGAGGGTTACGCCGTAACATCCGAAGCCAGCGGCGAAGCCGGACTGAAGGCCTTTACCGAAAAAATGCCCAACGCCGTTTTGCTCGACGTCTGGCTGCCCGACAGGGACGGAGCGGATATTTTGCGGGATATGGTTAAGATAAACAAAAATATTCCGGTTATTATGATTTCCGGTCATTCCGACATAGACACGGCTATTAAAACCATTAAAATAGGCGCGTACGATTTTATCGAAAAACCGCTTTCTTTAGACAGATTGGTTATTACCGTGGAAAATGCCGTAAGATTCAACGGTTTGAACGAAAAGAAAGCTATTCTCGCCGAAAGCCTGCCGGAAGGGTTTGAATTTATCGGCGAAGCGGAAAGCATTAAAGCTTTAAAAGAAAAAATAATGAAAGCCGCCCCGTCTTCCGCCCCGGTCTTTATTACCGGAGAAAACGGAACGGGGAAAGAAATTGCGGCAAGGGCGGTTCATCTTAACAGTTTAAGAAAAGACGAACCTTTCATCGCTATAAACTGTGCGGCTATACCCGAAGAGCTTATCGAAAGCGAAATTTTCGGCTACGAAAAAGGGGCGTTTACTGGAGCCGCGGCAAGAAAAAAAGGAAAATTCGAGCTTGCCGACGGCGGAACTATTTTCCTTGACGAAATAGGCGATATGAGCTTGAGAATGCAGTCTAAAATATTAAGGGTTTTGCAGGAAAATAAATTTCAGAGAGTCGGCGGAGAAAGCGAAATAGAATCGGACGTCAGAGTTATCGCGGCTACGAATAAGGACATCGAGTCTGAAATATCTGCGGGTAGATTCAGGAGGGACTTATTTTACAGGCTTAACGTTATCCCTTTATTTATTCCTCCTCTCAGGGAAAGAAGAGACGATGTACCTTTTTTAATAAATTATTTTATTAAAATGTTCGGCGGTAACGCCGGAAGATTGGAAATAGAAGAAAACGCCGTAAATATTTTAAAAGATTACGGCTGGCCGGGAAACGTCAGGGAATTAAAAAATATTATCGAAAGATTTTCGATTTTAAACATACATAACAGAATAACCGAAAAAGACGTTATAACGGAATTAAAAATTAAGGCGAACGTTATCGCGAGCGAAGCGGACGGAGTCCAGCGCAGGCGGACGGAGTCCAGCGAAGCTAACCAATCTCCCGCAGACGATTTATCTCTGGATTTCGAAAGTTATATGGCGGCCGGTTCCTTTAAGCAGGCGAAGGAATATTTTGAAAAGGCATATCTTATCCGCAAATTAAAAGAAAATAATAACAATATAACGAGGACCGCCCAAATTCTCGGTATGAGCCGCCGCAACCTGCAGAAAAGAATAAACTGCCTAAATATTAATCAATAAACCGTCAGTATTCAAAACTGCCTAAATTTATAGCACATAAATCTTGCCCTTATTCCATTGTCATTGCGGGCGCAAGCGGACGAAGTCCAGCACGGCTAACCAATCTACGCTCTTATACAGGTTTATGGTCTTTCCTAAATTCTAAGAAGAATAATTGGCACAACTTTTGCCATATAACAAATTAAATAATTTTAATTTTGATAACTTTTAAATAGGGAGAATCTATGAAATTTAGTAAATTATTTTCAGGCGTTATGCTTTTTGCGGTATTTTTGTATTTGTCCGTATTTACGGTTCAGAAAGAGGTTTATGCCGCAAATATTAAAAAAATAGAGAAAAAATTGGACAATGCGTTGGCGGAGATACAGGCGATTAAAAAAGAAAATAAATCACAGAGTTCCCAAAATTATTTTTCCAATATTCAACTGCTCGGAACGCTAATCGGTTCTTATACGTATAATATTGCAAAACCGGTTGCGACTAATACCCCCTCGGCTTTCGAGGGTAACGGGAATTATGGGGACAACTGGCAGCCTGACGGTTTTGCCGTAAACAACGTCGATATAACCCTGAGGCGTTCTCCGGGGACTTCTTCTAATCCTTACGGCGTAGGTTTTCATATATCGCTCGACTTCGGGCAGAATATCCAGTTTTATAAGGCTTATTATGGAAATACGTCTTATTTTACGACGCCTTTTCAGGACAGGACGCCTTACGACGTAAGAAAAGCATATATTAACATAAATTTACCGGTAGGAAGCGGACTCGATATCCATATCGGAAAGGAACAGGAACTTCTCGGTTATGAGGCGTTCAATCCTATAAGGAACTGGAACGATACATATTCACTTTTAGATGCTGTGGAGCCGGCAACGTTAACGGGGATATTTTTAACTTATAATTTTACGCCGGCTCTGACATCGACCCTCGGAATAGCAAATACTATTAACTCCGCCGTTCCGATAGATAACCTGCCGGTTATCGAGCTTAACGAAAGTTATGCGGCGACGAATATGTTGACGTTTAACGGCGGATTTGTTTACGGGGAAAACAGTTACTTGGTAGGGAACGGCACGGGCGGCAGTACAAGCGGGCAACTGTATGAAGATAACTTAAATAAAAGTTTTTACGGTTATATCGACGGCGTGTTCAGCCCTACCGCAGACTGGTCTTTCGTGGCGGATTACGAGCTTGGGCTCGGCGGCGGAATAAACGGTTCGGTGTTGAGCGAAAACGGGATAACGGCAAGTTCATATTCAGGGTATCCCCCCTTAGTTCAGACTTCAGATTCTACGTACGACAAATCCCGTTTTTACGGCATAGCGGGCTATATTCACCACCAGCATAATTACGGTTTTGGACAGGTGGCGGAAACATTAAGGGAAACGGCGGCTTACGACCAGAACGGTTTGTGGGAAATGACGAGCGCTCCCGGAACGGGCTATACATATATCGACTCAACACTCACATTTGCTTATCAGCCGTCTTTTAAAAATTTTAAAGACGTGCAGTTCAGGTTCGAGTTGGAGCATCAGGGGGCAAACCATAACGTTTATTTAGATTCTAACGGTTTACAGACTCATTCCCAGCAGAACACGATAAATTTAATGGTCTTATACAGTTTTTAGAAGAAAATTTTAACATAACTATAAAGAGGGAGGTGAAAGTGAAAATGAAGAAGATAGAAGCTATTATTAAGCCTTTTAAAATCGACGACGTAAAGGAAGCTCTTAACCGGATAGGAATTCACGGAATAACCGTTACGGAAGTCAAAGGTTTCGGAAGGCAGAAGGGACATACCGAGCTTTACAGAGGAGCCGAGTATCGCGTAGATTTCGTTCCAAAGGCAAAAATGGAAATAGTCGCTTCCGACGACCAGGTTTCAAGCATCGTGGAAACAATCGAAAAAAGCGCGAAAACCGGCAATATCGGAGACGGAAAGATATTTATATCTCCAGTCGAAGAAGCCGTGAGGATTAGAACCGGAGAAAAAGGAGAGCCGGCTATTTAGTTATTGCCCGATTTAATTTAAAAAATATAAACTCGAAGGAGGGATAAAAAAAATTATGAATTTTAATCTAATTAAGATATATACATGGTCTTTGCTCGGCGGGCTGTCTTTGGTTCTGTTTTCATGGGTAAGTCCGGTCTTTGCAGATACTGCCGCTAAAGTTCCCGCGTTTGACTCCGGAAATATTGCGTGGGTATTAACTTCGTCGGCTTTGGTTTTGATTATGACCCCCGCGCTCGGGTTTTTTTACGGCGGTATGGTAAGAAGAAAAAATGTCTTAAATACGATATCGCTTAGTTTTATTGCGATTGCTACAGTTAGCGTAATCTGGATTTTATGGGGGTATTCTTTAGCTTTCGGTCCGGATTCTTTCGGCGGATTAATCGGAAACTTTAAATACATCGGACTTTTGGCCATGAAAGAAACTCAGCATTCCAGATACGACGGAACTATACCTTCTTATGTTTACGTTATGTTCCAGCTTATGTTTGCGGTAATAACGGTTGCGCTGATAAGCGGGTCGCTCGCGGAAAGAATAAAATTTTCTTCGTGGGTCGTGTTTACAATAGTATGGCTTACGATAGTTTATGCTCCGGTAGCTCAGGCAGTATGGGGTTTAGGGGGATTATTTCAAAAAATGGGCGCGCTTGATTTTGCTGGAGGAACAGTCGTTCATATCGATGCCGGCGTCGCGGGTCTTGCCGGCGCCATTGTCCTAGGGAAAAGAAAAGGATATATGAAAGAAAATATCGTTCAGCCGAATCAGCTGGGTTACACAATTCTCGGCGCGGCGCTTTTGTGGTTCGGATGGTTCGGATTTAACGCCGGAAGCGCTTTAGAAGCCAGTCCACTTGCTACCTCGGCATTTTTGGTAACAAATACCGCGACGGCGGCAGCAGCTTTAGGGTGGATGATTGCCGAATGGATAAGAAGCGGAAAACCGACGACTCTGGGTATGGTATCGGGAGCGGTTGCGGGACTCGTAGCAATAACTCCGGCATCCGGTTTTGTCAATCCGACAGGTTCATTAATAATAGGTTTTGTTGCGGGCGTTCTCTGTTATTCAATGGTTGTTTTCGTTAAACCGAAATTGGGCGCCGACGATGCGCTCGACGTTTTCAGCGTTCACGGCGTAGGCGGAATATGGGGCGCTTTAGCGACCGGTTTGTTTGCCGACCCACTGATTAATTCTGCCGGAAAGGGCTTGTTTTACGGCAATCCCGGACAGATGTGGATTCAGTTTCTGACGATAATTACCGTAGCGGCATATTCATTTATTATGAGCTATATAATCTTCAAGGTAATCGATAAAGTTATGGGACTGAGGGTAGATAAAGAAGCGGAGTCGATAGGTCTCGATATAACGCAGCACGAAGAATCGGGATATAATTTATAAAACCACCCCGTCAGGCTGACGCCTGACACCCCTCCTTGTAAAAGGAGGGGATTTTTTTTGAGTTTTTATAATATAGGCGTAATCTGTCATTGCGAGCATAAGCGAAGCAATCTCCGCCAAAATAACTTCACTTCGTATTAATATACGGCAAAATTTCTTCCAGAGACGTAATACCCTCTAAAAACTTTTCTTTTGCAGAATCTGCGAGAGTTTTCATGCCCTGTTCAATGCCTAATTTTTCTATTTCGGATTCCGATGCGCCTCTGTTGATAAGTTCTCTTATTTCTTCCGTAATGTTCAGCATTTCGTATATCGGAGCTCTTCCTTTATACCCCGTTTTATTGCATGCGGGACATCCCTTTGCCCTATAAAATTTAATACTTGTATTTTGAAGGTTTGTTATGCCTATTTTTTTTAAGGATTCTAAGGGCAGTTCCTCTCTGCACTCGACGCATAGTTTTCTTACGAGCCTCTGTGCGATTATCAAGTTAAGGCTTGAAGCCGTCAGAAACGGTTCTATATTCATATTTATTAATCTTGTGACTGTAGAAGACGCTTTATTGGTATGAATTGTGGACAGTACGAGGTGTCCGGTCAACGCGGATTGAATGGCGATAGACGCGGTTTCATGGTCCCTTATTTCGCCTACCATAATTACATCAGGGTCCTGCCTCAGAAACGACCTTAGCGCTTCGGCAAAATTAAAATACGAGCCGGTTTTTTCGTTTTTAAGCTTTTCATTTATCTGAACCTGATTTATCCCGGGAAAATCATATTCTATAGGGTCTTCCGCCGTAGATATATTTAAAGAAATATGATTTAATTCAGTTAATATACTGTAAAGGGTCGTAGTTTTGCCTGCCCCGGTCGGTCCGGTAACCAGTATCATGCCGTAAGGTTTATTTATAGCATCTCTGAGAGTTTTTAAATGTATTTCCGAGAAACCTATTTTGTCTATATTAAAAGTCAGCGAAGATTTATTAAGTATTCTCATTACTATTTTTTCTCCGAACAGGGTAGGAGTGCAGGATACCCTGAGGTCTATCTCATGTTCGCCGATAGAAACCGTTATCCTGCCGTCCTGCGGAAATCTTTGTTCGGTTATATCCAGTTTCGACATAATTTTTATGCGGGATATAATATTCGATTTTGCGGTAGGCGCCGTGTTTGAATATTCGGTCAGTTTTCCGTCTATCCTAAATCTTATTCTTGCAAATTTTCTATAAAATTCTATATGTATGTCGCTTGCGCCGCGCTCTATCGCATCGTTGATAACTTTATCGACGTATCTTTCCACGGAATTCATGCCGATGCTGTCTTTCGCTACATCTATAATTTCGTTTGATTCGGCGCCGGATGAAACCGCCGATTCGACGTTTTTACCGCCTTTAAGAATAAAAGAGGCGTTATAGTATTTAGACATTGCCCGGAAAATCTGGGAATACGATGCAACCGCATATTCGGTAGGCACCCCGGTAAGAAATGAAATATCGTCGATAATTTCTTTTCTTGTAGGGTCGGCCGCTGCGATATAAAGGGTTTCATTTTCTTTCTTGTAAGGTATGATACGGAATTTTACCGCTTTTTCCGGAGGGACGAGGTCTATAACGTCTTTAGGAATTTCTAAATCGTTTAAATTAACATGGTCTATGCAAAAATATTTAGATAAGAAATATACCAGTTCGGTTTCTTTGATTTTTTCTTCTTCTACGAGTATTCTTCCTACGGATTTTCCGGATAATTTCTCTTCGTTTACGGCAAAATTTAAATCGTTCCGCGTGATTAGGCCGTTATTCAGAAGAATCTCCCCCAGCTTCGTATCTTCTATTTTTTTCTCGGGAACAATACAGGAGTTTTCCTTTCCTTTATGCGCCGCCGTGACTTTATTTTCCGAGCCGTTAGCGTTTTGGTTATTATCCATAAATAATAAAGTATATTTGCCTGAAAAAATTAATTATAATATCTTACTTGATAATTATATTATAATTATTATAAAATTATCAATAAAATGTAAATATAAATATAAAATTTAAAATAGCGAACGAAAAACTTTATGTTTGCGGAAGGATGTAAAAAATTAGACCCAAACGATAAAGGCTTAGGCTTAGGGCTTTTATCGGTACTGTTATGGGGTGTGCCTCCGTTTCTGGTTGCCGTACTTGCGGCGGTGCATTCTTTATTTATAATATTGGGCTCTGAAGTTGTATCTTTAATAACTGCGCTCATTTTCGTTTTTATACTTCTTATTTTAAAAACCGGCGACCTTAATATACTGATAAAAAATTTTAAGCCGAAAAACTGGATATGGATAGGGATATCGGGCTCGTCGCAGGCATTAGCTTTTATTCTTTTATATTACGCCATTCACAGGGGCAATCCGATAGCTTCGATAATCATTTATCATCTCTGGCCTTTATGGTTTACCATTATGCTGCAACTGTTGACCGGCAGGAAGAAGCAGGGTCCCGGCAATATAATCGCCGGAGGGCTCGAGTTTTTATCTAAAATTATACCGGGCGACCATAAAACGGAAAGATTAAATAGATTTCAGTGGGTCGTGCTTATTCTTGCGGTCGTAGGGGCATATTTCGTCGTCACAGGAAGAACGCATGGAATGATAAAATATTCCCAAAATTATTTTTATCTATTTCTTGCTCTTATATCCTCGATTCTCGGCGCTTTGAATTTCTTTTCTTACAAAATAGCCGCAAGAGATATAGTTGAAAAAGGAAGCTTAAAACTTGACAGAGTAGGACAGCACGGTGTTTTGATGATAGTCAGGGTATTTTGCGGATTAATAATCACTTTCCCCGCTTGGCTTATCCTGTCGCATTCCCTTCCCGTTATTTCCTTAAACCTCATATTATTTTTATTGGTTTTAGGCACAATAACCGGTTTTTTATCGCATACCCTATTTAATTTTGCTCTTTATAATACAAAACCGTCCGAAATATTAGCAGTGGCGTCTAACTTTACTCCCGTGGTGAGCTTGATATTATTCTGGCTTGTACTAGGCAGAACCGTTTCGGCAATTTCCCTTGCCGGAGCCGGTCTTATTTTATTATGCGTAAAGGTGTTTAACTCAGACGAAAAGTATCTGACTATAGATAACGGTATTATTATGGCCGTCGCAATGATAGCGATATTGATTAACTTTCTTCCGAGGGGTCTCGGCATAGGCGAATCTGCTTGGTTTACGGTAACGTTAGAACTTGCCGCGACTATTTACGGCATTATGACCGGTTTTGTATTGATGAGGCTGTATCAGCGAACCGTGGAGACGGACAGGCTGCTTATAGGAATAAACGAATTAGCTATAATAGTCAGAGATGCCGCAAGGGATATGGCTCCGGAAAATACCGAATTTAAAAAAAATATTATTTCGTTAATGGAAAATTTGCTCAGAATAGACGCATATCCGTTAAAATTTAAACTGCTGTCAAAAATCGACGTGCAGGAGAAAGCCGCAGTCCAAAAGATTAAAAATATGCGGAAGGAATTATTGAAAGCAATTTTTAATCTTAAGAAAATTACTAAAAATTATATACTTGAGGAAGAAAAAATATTCAGAAAATTTATTGCTTCCGTTGAGGATTGGCTTTACATAAGAAGACTGCACCTTTCTTTTGCCGAAATATTCGCTTTAGTAATATTAGCCGGTTTTATCGACGTCGGGATAATAGTTATCAGCTCTAACACTTTATGGGGTAACATCGCCGTCGTGTCCGTTATTATTGCCGTAACGTTAATTATACTTGCGGTAATAGATTACGAGAACCTTAGAATGGGAGGAGAAGTTACTTTTTTATATCAAGGTAAACAGATGTTCTTAATAGAGGAAATTAAAGAGGAAATTAAAAACAAAGGTATCGAAATCGAGGACGATATGATACTTGTTCCCGATGAAATACTTGAAATAAAGAGACTGCCCGGACTGTATAAAAGGGAATTATTTAAGTGCAGGCAGACGCCGGAAAATTTATACATAATAAGCAAAGAAGAAAATATGCAAAAAGGAGAGGATAATTATATTAACCGCCGGATTTATAAATATCCCGATTATCAGAGCTTTAACCAGTGGATAGTATTGAATATTATAGGTTCCGCAGGTTTGGTTTTGTCCGTTATAGCCATCGTCTATACAGTTTAACTAATGACGGATTGTTAAACTTTCAATGGATTAACGGCAAGTCCGGTTAATATTTTCGGGTAAAAATAGGTGGACTTTTGAGGCATTCTCAGGTTCAGAGAAGCGATGCCGATGACGTCTTCTATTTTTGTGGGATTCATAAAGAAAACGGCTTCCAAATCCCCTTTTTTTACTTTTTCTAAAGCTTTTTTCGAGTCCTTTTCATATACGAGATATTTTTGCGTATCTATTTCTTCCTGCGTGATATTTAAAGCTTTTTTCAATATATATTCCTGTAAAACGGAAACGTCTAACCTCCCCAAAGGGTTGCCGTTCCGGTTATCGTTTTTATATTTATCTTCTTTAAACGATAAAATAAAAGCCCTTCC
>JAJYYS010000051.1 GCA_021800745.1 bacterium | reverse complement strand
GAGAATATGCCCGATAGAAACGCCGGAAGGTCCTAACATAGGTCTTATAGCTTCTCTTTCTTCTTATGCGAGAGTCAATGAATACGGTTTTATCGAAACGCCTTACAGGAAAGTAAATGTAACGGAAAACGGCGCCGAAGTGACGGACGAAGTCGATTTTTTAACGGCTATGGAAGAAGAAAAGTATGTAATAGCGCAGGCTAATGCGGAAATTGATAAAAACGGCTATCTTAAGCACGAGTTGATTCCCGTCAGAAGAAGCGGAGAAACCGTAATGGTTTATCCGAACGAAGTGGATTATATAGACGTTTCTCCTATGCAACTAGTGTCCGTTGCGACATCCTTAATTCCTTTTTTGGAAAACGATGATGCCAACCGCGCGCTTATGGGATCGAATATGCAAAGACAAGCGGTGCCTTTATTGATGCCGGATCCGCCTATTATAGGAACCGGAATAGAAAGAATAGTGGCTAAAGATTCCGGCGTCTGCATCACGGCAAGCCAAACCGGTATCGTGAGTTATGTCGATTCCACAAAAATTATCTTAACGTCTGATGCGGACGATTTAAGCGGCGGCGGCGGAATCAATTATGAATACGACCTTGTTAAATTTCAAAGATCTAATCAAAATACATGTCTAAATCAAAGACCTTTAGTCAAGGTCGGAGAAAAAGTTGTTTTGGGTCAAATCATTGCGGACGGGACTTCGACCAAAGACGGCGAATTAGCTCTCGGACATAATGTCCTCGTAGCCTTTATGCCATGGAACGGCTATAATTTTGAAGATTCTATATTGGTAAGCGAAAACTTATTACACGAAGATGCTTTTACGTCCATTCACATTGAGGAGTTTGAAGTAGCATGCAGAGAAACAAAATCGGGCAAGGAAGAAATAACATCCGATATTCCGAATATAAGCGAAGATGCCTTAAAGAACCTTGACGAGAACGGTGTAATTAGGATAGGCGCGGAGGTTAAGGCGCAGGATATAATGGTCGGAAAAGTTACGCCAAAAGGCGAAACCGTTCTTACCCCCGAAGAAAAACTTCTTAGAGCGATATTCGGAGAAAAAGCCAAAGAAGTAAAAGATACGTCCTTAAGGGTGCCGCCGGGAGTTTCAGGCGTCGTCGTGGATATAAGAATCTTTTCAAGGAAAGGAATCGAAAAAGATTTTAGAGAAAAAGAAATAGAAGACAGTGAAGTC
This sequence comes from bacterium, assembly GCA_021800745.1. Next base: position 8,641 of record JAJYYS010000051.1, on the reverse strand, counting down.
GCCAATTTCATGAGGGAATTGGAAGAAAAACAGCAGGCTATTTTAAATAATGCTCTTCAGAAGATGAGGCATCTAATAATTAATAAAAAATGCAGAGTTAACGCAACGTTATCTTCCGGACATAAGCCTGTTTATATTAAAAAAGGCGACGTATTTAACGAGAATACAGTCTCAAAATTATCTAAAGACGACATATTCAATATAGAATTCGAAGGAAATACGAAAAGCCTTTATGATAAGTTAAAGAAAATAGATGATGAATCGTTAGAAGATATCGATTTATTAAGGTCTTATTACGAGGATAAAGTAGAAAGGATACAGAGAGGCGATGAACTCCCCCCGGGTGTTCTTAAGACTATAAAAGTTTATATTGCCATTAAAAGAAGGCTGTCTGTAGGCGACAAAATGGCAGGAAGGCACGGAAATAAAGGCGTCGTTTCCAGAATACTGCCTGTTAACGATATGCCGTTCATGAAAGACGGCAGAATAGTAGATATGGTATTGAACCCGTTAGGCGTTCCGTCAAGGATGAACGTCGGACAGGTGCTTGAAGTGCATTTAGGCTGGGCTGCGCATAATCTGGGTATTCAGATAAATAAAATCATAGAAGATAATTTCGGTCCTGAAGCTATAAGGCGTAAATTGCTTGAAATATTCAGCGAGCCTACTATGATTCATTTTATTAAAGGATTAAACGATGAAGAAATTATAGAATTCGCCAAAAAATATAAGAAAGGCGTTTATATGGCGACCCCGGTTTTTGACGGCGCCAAAGAAAGCGATATAAAAAATCACCTAAAATTGTCCGGCGTAGAAGAAACCGGGCAGGTTACGCTATTTGACGGGAGGACGGGGGAACCGTTCGACAGGAAAGTCACCGTCGGTATTATGTATATGTTGAAACTGCATCATTTAGTCGATGATAAGATACATGCGAGATCCACAGGTCCATATTCCTTAGTCACTCAGCAGCCTCTTGGCGGAAAAGCACAGTTTGGAGGACAGAGGCTTGGAGAAATGGAGGTTTGGGCGATGGAAGCTTACGGTGCGGCGCATACCCTCCAAGAGTTTCTTACCGTCAAGTCCGACGATTCGGTCGGGAGAACAAGAATGTATGAAGCAATCGTAAAAGGCGATACATCATTCAAGGTTGGATTGCCCGAATCTTTTAATGTTCTTATTAAAGAATTACAAAGCCTTTGCCTTAACGTAGAGCTTTTAAAGGAGGGATAAAATGTCGTTTGATGAAAATTTAGAAGAATATAATAATAAAGACGTCGATAATACGCTTACGGTCAGCTTGAACGATATTTCCGAGGATGAAGAAGAGATAGAAGCTGCCGGAGAAAAAGAATTAGACCTTAAAAAGTTGTTCGATGGCGCCAATAAAGGCGATTTCTTTTTAAACGACCGTGAAGGAATTAAAGATCCTCTAAGTTTTAATTCGATAAAACTCGGCATAGCTTCGCCTGACGCCATAAAAAAATGGTCTCACGGCGAGGTTAAAAAACCCGAGACAATTAACTATAGGACATTAAAGCCGGAAAGAGACGGACTTTTTTGCGCAAGGATTTTTGGTCCCATTAAAGATTACGAGTGCAACTGTGGAAAATATAAGAGAATGAAGCATCACGGCATCGTATGCGAAAAATGCGGCGTTGAAGTCATTTCGTCCAAAGTAAGGAGAGAAAGGCTCGGCCACATCGAACTTGCTTCTCCGGTAGCTCATATATGGTTTTTTAAAAGTCTTCCGTCGAGAATCGGAAGTATTCTCGATATGACCTTGAAAGATATAGAAAGAATTCTTTATTTTGAAGCATATGTGGTTCTTGAACCGGGAGATGCCTTAAAGATAGGATTAAAGTATAAGGATTTAATAAGCGAAGAAAATTATCAAAAAATTCAAAAAGAAGGTTATAGTTTTAAGGCGGGCATAGGCGCTGAAGCGTTAAAAGAATTACTTAAAGGCATAGACCTGGAATCCTTGTCCAAAAGTCTTAAGGAAGAAATAGCCGGCCTACCTAACGGTATTAAAAAGAAAAAACTGGCAAAACAGCTTAAATTGATTGAAGCGTTCAGGACGTCGGGAAATAAGCCCGAATGGATGATTTTAGACGTTATTCCGGTAATTCCGCCGGATTTGCGCCCGTTAGTTCCTCTTGAGGGCGGAAGGTTCGCAAGCTCCGACCTGAATGATTTATATAGGAGAGTTATAAATAGAAACAACAGGCTGAAGAAGTTAATGGAGCTTTCCGCGCCGGAAATTATTATTAAAAATGAAAAAAGAATGCTTCAGGAAGCGGTAGATGCGCTTTTTGATAACGGAAGGCGCGGCCGCGTAATAATGGGGTCGAACAGAAGGCCGCTTAAATCCCTAAGCGATATGTTAAAAGGCAAGACCGGCAGATTCAGGCTTAATCTTCTCGGCAAAAGAGTAGATTATTCAGGAAGGTCGGTTATAGTGGTCGGTCCGGAATTAAAGCTTCATCAATGCGGTCTTCCTAAAAAAATGGCCATAGAGCTTTTTAAGCCGTTTATATTTAATAAGTTATTGCAAAAAGGAGTTACCGATACTCTTAAGACCACAAAAAAGCTGGTAGATAAAGAAGCGCCGGAAGTTTTTGACGTGCTGGAAGAGGTTATTAAAGAGCATCCGGTAATGTTAAACAGGGCGCCCACTTTGCATAGGCTTGGAATACAGGCATTTGAGCCAATATTGGTAGAAGGGAAAGCGATACATCTGCATCCTCTTGTATGCGCCGCATTTAACGCAGATTTTGACGGAGACCAGATGGCGGTGCATGTTCCGCTTTCGATAGAGGCGCAGGTAGAAGCAAGAGTGCTTATGATGGCCACCAATAATATATTGTCGCCCGCAAGCGGCAAGCCTATTATAGTTCCGTCACAGGATATAGTTTTAGGTTTATATTATATGACCCGCGAGATGCCTTACGTAAAAGGAGAGGATAAGATTTTTTCCGACCCGGACGAAGTTAAATTTGCTTACGATAACGGACATGTCAGTCTGCATGCCCGTATAAAGGTTAGAATTAACAATAAAATAGAGACGACCACGGTAGGCAGGGTTATACTTTATGAAATAATTCCTGAAGAAATCGCATTTGATTTAATAAATACGGTAATGTCTAAAAAAGAGATTACAAATTTAATTGACTATGCTTTCAGGGTTTGCGGTCCAAAAAAGACCGTTATTCTTGCCGATAAACTAAAATCTATGGGTTATGAATATTCGACTAAATCCGGTATATCCATATGCATAAGCGATATGGAGGTTCCGACAGAAAAAAATAAGATTATTAAATTTGCGACAAAAACTGTTGAAGAGATTGAAAACAGTTATAAAGAAGGTTTAATAACTAACGGAGAGAGATACAATAAAGTTGTGGATACATGGGCTAACGCTACCGATGAGATCGGCGGGGTTATGATGAATAAATTGGGAACGCAGGAATATTCCGACACAAATAAAAAGAAAAAAATGCATGGGAAAAGTTTTAATTCAATTTTTATCATGGCCGATTCCGGCTCAAGAGGTTCCGAAACCCAAATCAGGCAGCTTGCCGGTATGAGAGGATTGATGGCTAAGCCGTCAGGTGAAATTATAGAAACGCCTATAACCGCAAATTTCAGGGAAGGATTAACTGTTTTGCAATATTTTATATCTACCCACGGAGCAAGAAAAGGATTGGCTGATACCGCCTTAAAAACGGCTAATTCCGGTTATTTAACAAGAAGGTTAGTGGATGTTTCCCAGGATAATATTATAACGGAACAGGATTGCGGCACGATGGACGGCATAGTCGTGTCCACGCTGGTTGAAAGCGGAGAAACAATAGAGCCTATTGAAGAAAGAATACTGGGAAGAGTTGCCCTGGAGGATATTATAGATCCATTTTCGAGCGAACTAATCATCAAGGCTAATGAAGAAATTCAGGAATCCCATTCGAGTAAAATAGGGAACGCTCATATAGAGAGCGTTAAAATTAGGTCGGTATTAACATGTAAAGCTAAAACAGGGGTTTGCATAAAGTGTTATGGGAGAGATCTGGCCAGAGGACATTTGGTTAACATAGGCGAAGCTATAGGCGTTATGGCGGCACAGTCTATAGGAGAACCGGGAACGCAGCTCACAATGAGAACATTCCATGTCGGGGGTACCGCATCAAGAAGAACCGAACAGACAAGTATAGAAAATAAATACGACGGCACGGTTAAGTTTCAGAATCTTAACGTTATTAAAAACAGAGATAAAGAATATGTCGTAATGAATAAAAACGGCGCTATAATTATAGTAGATGATTTAGGAAGGGAATTGGAAAAAATTCAACTGACTTACGGTTCAAAAATTAAAGTTGAACCTGACTCCGCTGTTAAAAAGAACACTCTCTTGGCGGATTGGGATTCATATATTAATCCTATAATCTCAGATATATCCGGTAAAATTAAATACGACGATATTAGGGAAAATGAAACAATGCAGGAGCAGGTTGACGAAACCACCGGACTATCCAGAAGAGTAATTATCGAGTCGAGAGATCAGACCTTAAGACCTAAGATAGTAATTAAATCGGCGCATCAAGAAAAATCATATTTAATGCCTATAGGCGCTCATCTGTCCGTTCAGGAAGGAGACGAAATCTTTGCAGGGGATATAATTGCAAGAATTCCAAGAGAAACCACAAAAACTAAAGATATCACGGGCGGTTTACCGAAAGTCGTAGAGCTCTTTGAGGCAAGAAAGCCTAAGGAATGGGCGGTTATCACGGAGATAAGCGGAAAAGTATCTTTTGGACGTGATTTTAAGGGGAAAAGGCGTGTCGTTATAACCCCTCCTCACGGGGAACCGAGAGAATATCTTATTCCTAAAGGAAAGCTTGTCAGCGTTCACGAAGGAGATTACGTAAACGCCGGAGAGCCGCTTATGGACGGATCGCCTAATCCCCATGATATACTGAAAGTTCTTGGAGAAAAAGAGCTTGCAAAATTTTTGGTCGATGAAATTCAGGAAGTTTACAGGCTTCAAGGCGTTAAAATCAACGACAAACATATAGAAGTTATCGTCAAGCAAATGCTTAAAAACGTTAGAATTAAAAACTCCGGCGACTCAAGATTTCTTGAAGACGAAGTAATAGATAAAAACGTGTTTGATGCGGAAAACGAGAGAATAATCGGGGAAGGCGGAACTCCTGCTATTGCAGAGCCTGAATTGATGGGTATAACAAAGGCGTCGCTGAGCACGGAAAGTTTTATCTCCGCGGCATCTTTTCAGGAAACCACGAAGGTTTTAACCGAAGCTGCTATTCATTGTAAAATCGACAATTTAAAAGGCCTGAAAGAGAATGTTATTATGGGGAGATTAATACCTGCCGGAACGGGCTTTAAAAAATATTCGCATCTTGATGTCGATGAGATATAAAAATACAAAAAATATGTTGACAAAAAATTAATTAAATATTAAAATCTTAAATTCCACTAATTAGTTATAAAAATAAATAAAAGGAGTAAAAGTGCCGACCATAAATCAGTTAATCAGGAATGCAAGGAAAAAAGTTGCCAAAAAGACATCTTCTCCGGCATTAAAGGGTTCGCCTCAAAAGAGAGGGGTCTGTGTCAGGGTTTACACGACAACCCCTAAAAAACCGAACTCCGCTCTCAGAAAAGTGGCGAGGGTTAAATTAACCAACGGAATGGAAGTAACTACTTATATTCCGGGAGAAGGGCATAATTTACAGGAACATTCGGTTGTGTTAATAAGGGGCGGAAGAGTAAAAGATCTGCCGGGCGTCAGATACCATATAATAAGGGGAGCACTTGATTGCGTGGGCGTTAACGGAAGAAAACAAAGCAGGTCGAAGTACGGCACTAAAAGGGCTAAATAAATAAAACATAGAAAAATAACGTGTTAAAGTAAGGAGCGGAAAATTGTCCCGAAGAAAAAGAGCTGTTAAAAGAGTCGTTGAAGGCGATCCAAAGTTCAATGATAAAGTGGTGCAGAAGTTTTTAAATAAACTTATGTATGACGGAAAAAAAAGTATAAGCGAAAAAATATTTTATGGTTCCCTTGACATCATTTCCGAAAAAACCAAAGACGACGGATTTAAGATTTTTAAGCAGGCCATTGAAAACGTGAAGCCCGTTTTAGAGGTTAAAGCTAGAAGAATAGGCGGTTCAAACTATCAAGTTCCTGTGGAAGTTAGAGCCGACAGAAGATTATATCTGGCGATCAGGTGGATTATCGGCTATGCAAGGTCAAGAAACGAGAAGTCTATGGAAGAAAACTTAGCTCTTGAGATATTGGATGCGGCAAACAATAGAGGCAGTTCAATTAAAAAGAAGGAGGATACTTTTAAAATGGCTGAAGCGAATAAAGCTTTTGCTCATTTTAAATGGTAATGGGTTTATAAATGGCAGATAAAATATCCTTAGATAAAACCAGAAATATAGGCATAATGGCGCACATTGACGCCGGAAAGACTACTACCACCGAGAGAATTTTGTATTATACGGGGGTTAATTATAAAATAGGTGAAGTGCATGAAGGTACTGCCACCATGGATTGGATGGAGCAGGAGCAGGAAAGAGGAATAACGATTACTTCTGCGGCAACGACTTGTTTCTGGAAAAACCATAGAATAAATATAATAGATACCCCGGGGCATGTCGATTTCACGATTGAAGTCGAAAGATCTTTAAGGGTTTTAGACGGCGCCGTTGCAGTTTTTGACGGTGTTGCAGGCGTCGAACCTCAATCGGAGACTGTATGGAGACAGGCCGATAAATATAAAGTTCCCAGGATATGTTTTGTCAATAAAATGGACAGGACGGGCGCAAATTATTTCAGATGCGTCGATATGATAAGAACAAGGCTTAACGCCGTTCCGGTCGTAATGCAGATTCCTATGGGATTAGAGGAGAATTTTAAAGGCATAATCGACATTGCTAAAATGAAAGCCTATTTATATAAAGATGAAACTCTGGGTGCGGAATACGATATTATCGATATCCCTGAAGAATATAAGGCGGATTCGAAAAAATATCATGATGAATTTATTGAAAGAGCATGCGATTTTAACGATAGTTTAATGGAAAAATATTTGGCAGGCGAAGAAGTGGATGTTGAGACGGCTAAGAAAGCCATAAGACAAGCCGCCTTAGAATTTAAAGTAGTTCCGGTTTTTTGCGGCTCGGCTTTTAAAAATAAGGGGGTTCAACCGTTACTCGATGCGGTAGTGGACTATTTACCCTCTCCCCTCGACGTTCCGCCGATGATAGGTATAAATCCTAAAACAGAAAAGGAAGAAGTAAGGCGTCCGTCCGACGACGAACCTTTTTCGGCTTTAGCTTTTAAAATAGCCTCTGACCCTTATACCGGACAGCTTACCTACATACGTGTTTATTCCGGAGTTCTTGCATCCGGTTCTTATGTATATAATTCTGTTAAGGATTCAAAAGAAAGAATCGGAAGGCTTTTAAAAATGCATGCTAATAAAAAAGAAGAAATTAAAGAAGTGCATGCGGGCGATATTGCCGCCGCCGTCGGCTTAAGAACCACTACCACCGGAGATACTCTTTGCGATGAGTCAAATATTATAGTTCTCGAATCTATGGAATTTCCTGATCCTGTTATTTCTGTCGCCATTGAGCCAAAAACTAAAGCAGATCAAGAAAAATTAGGACTGTCTCTTCAAAAGCTGACCGTGGAAGATCCTTCGTTTAGAGTTAAAACAGATTTAGAAACAGGACAAACCATAATCTCGGGCATGGGCGAGCTTCATCTTGAAATAATCGTAGATAGGTTAACCCGCGAATTCAAAGTTGACGCAAATGTGGGCAAGCCTCAGGTTGCATATAAAGAAACAATTAATAAAAAAGTTGAATCCGAAGGCAAATTTATACGCCAATCCGGCGGCAGAGGTCAATACGGACATGTATGGCTTGAGATAGAACCGTTAGGAAAAGGCGCAGGATATGAATTCGTAAATAAAATTAAAGGCGGGGTTATTCCGCAGGAATATATACCGGCAATAAATAAAGGCGTTACGGAGGCTTTAACTACCGGAGTTTTAGCAGGTTATCCCGTGGTCGATGTCAAAGTATCGGTATTCGACGGGTCGTTTCATGACGTAGATTCGTCGGAGATGGCATTTAAAATTGCGGCTTCGATGTCGTTTAAAGACGGAGCCAAAAAAGCTAATCCAGCACTTCTGGAGCCTATAATGAAAGTAGAAGTTTTAGTTCCTGAAGAATTTATGGGCGACGTTATAGGAGATTTAAATTCAAGAAGAGGAAAAATTTTAAATTTAGAAGCACGCGCCGGGATTCAGGTTATAAATGCCGAGGTTCCGCTGGCTCAAATGTTCGGTTACTCTACAGATTTAAGGTCTAAAACGCAGGGAAGGGCAAATTATACTATGGAATTTCTAAAATATGAGCAGGTGCCCAAGGTTATATCCGAAGAAATTATAGCTAAATCGCAAGGTAAATAGATATTATTAGGAGGAACTAAATGTCCAAAGAGAAATTCGACAGATCTAAGCCCCATGTCAACATAGGAACCATAGGTCACGTTGACCACGGCAAAACAACATTAACCGCTGCAATTACGAAAGTTCTTGCAAAA
>JAJYYS010000050.1 GCA_021800745.1 bacterium | reverse complement strand
TTGGCGGCTTTTTCTATAGCCCCTCCATGCGCATCGCCTAGAGTCAGAACTCCCGCGGCTACGGCGGCGTTAAGAGAATTTCCTCCCGAAAATACCGTTCTTGCGGCTACGGCGGAAGGCGTCGCTATGCCTGCATCTATGCACGAAACGAAGATTGCATCGAGCATTTTGGCTTCGTTCTGATTTGGAAGTTCGCCTTTTAAAAGCAGGAAGCATACCTCGGCGTAAGATTTACTGCCTATTAAATTGTCGAGATTATAGCCTCTTATAAGAATTTTGCCGTCCTGATTCGACGTAATGGCGCTGCGCCATTCTTTTTGGGAAACAGTTTCAGACATAAATTTGCGCTCCTTTTTTATTCTAATTTTAAATTTTCAAACGAAACCTCCTTTAGTCCCGACAAATGCGGTAGAGACTAAAGGAGTAATTTTTTATTATATTGCAATTTAATTTACTTTAACGTGCTGTAAAGAGGTTTGACGTTATCGGACGAACTATCTTCAAAGTCTCTTTTGACTCCGAGCGAAATTAATGAATTTACGAGTTCGTGATAAAATTTCGCAACCTTGATTGTTCCGGTTTTTTTGCCGACTTCTTCAAGCATTTTTATCTTATTCGTCGCTTTGCCCATCCCTCTTTCTACTATTGCTCCCGCATGGCCGAACGAAACGCCTTCCGGCATCATCTCCTGAAAAACTCCTGCGACAAACACCGCTAAGGGCTTGGTATATCCGCCTTTAGCGACGAGTTCGGCAACCTGTTCTTCGTATGTGCCGCCAGGCTCTCCCATTATAACGCATGCCTGAACGTTTTTGTCTTTTTCGAGCTCAGGCAGAACATCGGCGAAGGTGGTACAGGCTATAACATCGCCGCCGACCGCCAGAGCCATATAAATGCCGAAACCCCTTCTTTTAAACATTTCGGAAGTAGTAACGGTGAGTCCGCCGCTTTTTGAAAGAACGACTATAGAACCGTCTTTAAATGCAATACTCGGGTCTTTGCCGCCGATAGCTCCGATTCTTCCAACCGACGGAACATAACATCCTAAAGACGTTCCTCCGACTACGGTAACGCCTTTTTCTTTCGCAAGTTCGTATATTATTATGGAATCTCTGATGGGAACATGTTCGGTAATTATGTACATAAGTTTAATTTCGTTGTCAATAAGCTCGTAAACCGCATCCAGAACGGAAGTAGGAGGAACGTATATAAGTCCGGTATTTACCGACTCCTTAAATTCTTTAACTTTTAAGGCGTCTTTTACGGTATCGAAAACGGGGACTGGGCATTCTTCTTTGAGAACCGTTCCGCCCTTTCCCGGAGTTACTCCGCATTTTACTATGCCTGGGAATAACTTTTCGGATTCTATAACGACCTGAGAGGCCTCTCTTCCCGTAATGCCGATTACTATAACGCCGGTGCCGTCGTTTAAAAATTTAGTGCCTTTCCCTTTCATATGAATAATCTCCAGTTAATTCTTTTAACGAACTATATTAAATTTTTAGATTTTAAAATCTCATAAAGTTTCTGGGGGGCTTCGGTAAGCGGAAGTTCGGAATCGTATATAACCCCTTCTATATTATTTTTTACGAAACATTCACTAAGCATTTTTAACCCTTTCTGATATTCGGGACCGCTTCTTCTTACGACCCATATTAATCCTTCGGGGAACGTTCCGTCTTTTTTCATTTCTTCTATAGCGGAAACCAGACCTTCGCCGAGCGTCACGTCTATTCTGGTGTTGCTTGCAGTTCCGCCGCATACTAAAACCGCTTTTAATCCCGGTTTTGAAAGTATGATTTTTGAAATCTTGTTCATTTTTTCCGCCGGCGGATTTCCGCCTATATCGGTAAGATTTGCAGGCTTCATTCCTATGGCGAAAACCGTTTCGGCCGTGATGGTAGAACCGCCTCCGCCGAACGTCATCATTCCGATATTTCCGTCTAATTCGACATATGAGCCTGCCTTTCCCCTATGGTCGTCCCTGTCTATTAAATGTGCCGCTTTCTCTCTTTCCGTAAGAGGCCTTCCCATTGCGCCTCTTGCGCTGTATATTTTTGAAGGGGCTATTCTTGCGTCGTCGTCTATCATGGTTACCGCATCTATCGCGAGAATCTTCTGTTTATCGGGATTTGCCTTGTCTCCAGCAATAATTAAAGGATTTACTTCTAAAAGCCTTGCTTCCGAATTCCAAAACCCCTTATACATATTTGCTATAACTTCTGACAACTGCCTTAATACAGGTTTATCTTCCAGTCCGATTTCAGTTAAATATTCTCTGACCTTATAAGGAAAAAGTCCTTCAAGCGGATTTATTTCAAAAGTAAATATTTTAGAAGGGTCCTGTGCCTCGACGTCCATTCCGCCTTCAAGCGAAACTACGAATACCGGACGCCTCGGTTTTGAAGAATATGTAAAACTGACGTATAATTCTTTTATTATGGATGCCTTTTCCTGCAGAATTACGCTTACGGGTTTTTCGCCGTAAACTTCGGTTCCCATTAAAGCCTGCACATGTTCGTTGGCTTCGTCTCCCGTTTTTGCAAATTTGACGGCGCCGGCTTTACCTCTTTTCCCGACGAGAACCTGAGATTTGATAACGACGTCGCCGTACTGCTCGACAAAGTCGGCTACATTCTGTCCCGGGTGTTGAACTACTAAATATTTAGGCGTAGGCACGCCGTATTTTTTAAATATGGTATCGTATGTTTCGTATTCATAAAGTTTCATAAATAATAATCCTCGTTTTAACTTAAAATAGGCGTTCCGGTCAGTTTGCGTTAATACCGACCGGAACGCCGTCTTAAATTATATAGTAGTAGGTTTTACATATTTTCGGCGATTCTTTCCCCGAATTGCGAACATTTAACTTCCGTAGCCCCTTCCATCTGTCTTGCAAGGTCATAGGTAACGTATTTCTGCTCGATAGTTTTATTTATGCCTTTTTCGACAAGGTCTGCCGCTTCTTTCCAGCCCAAATGCACCAGCATCATAACGGCGGACAGGATTAAAGAACCCGGGTTTGCCTTATCCTGATTTGTATATTTAGGAGCGGAACCATGGGTAGCTTCAAAAACGGCGATAGTATCCGACATATTTGCTCCGGGAGCCATACCGAGACCTCCGACCTGTGCGGCTAAGGCATCGGACATATAGTCTCCGTTAAGATTGGGCAATGCAAGAACCGAGTACTCGTCCGGCCTGAGAAGTCCCTGTTGGAACATAGAGTCGGCAATCCTGTCTTTAATAATAATTTTATCGGTATGACCGGTAACCTCGGCTTCCGTTATCAATTTGCCGCTAAATTCATCTCTTGCCACTTCGTATCCCCAATCTTTGAAGGCGCCTTCCGTAAATTTCATTATATTGCCTTTATGGACTAAAGTAACGCTCGACTTGCCGTTGTCTATAGCATACTGGATAGCCTTTTTAATAAGTCTTTTAGATGCAAAAGGTCCCATCGGTTTTATTCCTAGTCCCGCATCCTCCCGTATTTTTTCTTTATTCTTCGGGTCAAGCGATATTAAAAAATCTCTTAGTTTTTTGGCTTCAGCGCTTCCAGACCTGTATTCTATACCGGCATAAATATCTTCGGTATTTTCCCTGAATATTATCATATCGACTTTTTCGGGGTGTTTGACAGGCGAAGGTATTCCTTTATAATATTTAACAGGTCTTACACAGGCAAAAAGGTCGAGAACCTGCCTGATAGTTACGTTTAAAGACCTGAACCCGCCGCCTACGGGGGTAGTTAACGGTCCTTTAATGCTGACCGAATATTCTTTAAGGGCGGTTATAGTATCTTCCGGAAGATACTTTCCTTCACCGTATTTTTCGACCGCTTTTTCTCCCGCATAAACTTCGAACCAGTGAATTTTTCTTTTGCCGCCGTACGCTTTCTTAACCGCAGCATTGATAACCGTGTGCATTGCTCTCGTTAAATCTGCGCCGATTCCGTCGCCCTCTATAAAAGGAATAATCGGGTCGTCCGGAACTTCAAATTTGTTCGGCCCTAAGACCTTAATTTTCGAACCTTCCTTTGGTTCGGTAAGTTTTTGATAAGATGCCATAGATAGATTACCTCCTTATAATCTATTTAAGTTAAATTAGAATAAAGCCTAAACTAATGTAGCTATAGATTATAATAAAACATTTTTTTAAAATCAAGCAAAAAATTAGTTTCGTTAGATAAAATCTTTAAATGAATTTAAAAAAGCTTTAAATAAAGATGAGCCGGAATCAAAAAATAAACCGCTGTTTTGAGCTAACGTTTCGGAATAATAATGGGCGCCGTATTTCCCGTCCGCATTTTCGATCCGCGTCGAAAAACTGCAGAAAGGAACAGGTTCCGGAGTATGTTTTTTCAATTTAACCTGATTGTAGTGGTCGGGCAAAATCATTACGGTATATTCGCCGAATTTCTTAAGCCCTTCAAGCGCTCCGCCGACTATAAAATTGTCGAAATCTTCTATGGCTTTGAGTTTTTTATCTATGCTTCCTTCATGGGAGGCTTCGTCGGCAGCCTCGACGTGAATATAAACAAAATCGCCGTTATTTAATGATTCCATTCCGTATCCGACTTTGCCTTTATAGTTGGTATCTAAATATCCCGTCGCCCCCGGAACGTTTATGACTTTAAGTCCGGCATATTTTCCTATTCCTTTAACTAAATCTACCGCCGAAATAACAGAACCGCTTAGACCGTAGGCTTCTTTAATAGTCGGCATGGAAGGCTTGTATCCCTGTCCCCACAGCCATATCGAATTTGCCGGAAGTTTTCCTGCAGCGACCCTTTTTTTATTTACATCGTGATTTTCCAATATTTTTTCAGCCTTACGCATTATTTCAAGTATTTCCGGACTTGAAGCCGCTCCGTGAGGAAGATATTCGTCTATTTGCAAATCCGGTATATCGTGCGGCGCAACGGTTTGAAGACCGTTTATATCGATGCCTTCGGCAACCAAAAGATGCCTGTAGCTTACACCCGGGTAAAAATGAAACTTTTTGCTGCCGAGTTCTTTTTGAAATGTTTCTATTATGCTTTTTGCTTCTTCGGTAGTGATATGTCCGCCTGAATAGTCATTCATATATCTTTTTCCGTCTTTTTCCAGTATATTAACGAGATTAAGCCTGAACGCGACATCGTCTTTTCCGAGTTCGACGCCCATACTTGCCGCCTCTAAGGGCGATCTGCCGGTATAATAATTTAAAGGATCGTATCCAAGTATAGACATAGAGCCTATATCGCTGCCCGGAAGACATCCGTCGGGAATGGTCTTCATCAAACCGATAACTCCTCTTGCCGCTACGGAATCCATATTAGGCGTTTTCGCATATTCTAAAGGCGTCTTCCCGCCGAGTTCCGACAGAGGCAAATCCGCCATACCGTCGGGACACAAAATAACGTATTTATGTCTGTTCATTTAATTAAATTAATCCTCCTGATTCTATTTTTTAATTCAATTTATTTCCCTAATCCTGCAATAAAAAAATGATGCCGATAGGCTACTTCAATCCCATTACTTTAAGTACGGAATTTTTGTCGCATGGAACAACAACAGGCTCTTTTGAAACTTTTATAGCATTCCCGGGATCTTTAAGCCCGTGTCCCGTAAGGGTCAGTACGCAAACAGAGCCTTTTTTAAAAAATCCGCGTCCGTTTAATTTTATTAATCCGGCGAAACTTATAGCGGAAGCAGGTTCGCAGAATACGCCTTCGTTCGCGGCAAGAAGGGCATACGCCTTTAATATATCTTCATCGCTTATAGCTTCAATTAATCCGCCGGACTCGTCTCTTGCCGCAACAGCTTTCTGCCAGCTTGCGGGATTGCCTATTCTTATCGCGGTTGCAACCGTGTGCGGTTCTTTGACTATATGGTTTAAAACTATAGGAGCGGCGCCTTCCGCTTGAAAACCGAGCATTTTTGGAAGGCTTTTGATTTTGCCGGCGGCGTAATATTCTTTATAGCCTTTCCAGTAAGCCGTGATATTTCCGGCATTTCCTACCGGAAGGATATGATAATCCGGCGCGGAACCGAGTTCATCGGCTATCTCGAAACTCGCCGTCTTCTGCCCTTCTAATCTGAACGGATTAACAGAATTAACTAATGTAACGTCGTATTCCTCGGCAATTTCGCGGGTAATTACAAGAGCCTCGTCAAAGTTTCCCTGTATCTGCATCACGACGGCGCCGTGCACTAAAGCCTGCGAGAGCTTACCCGCCGCTATTTTGCCTTCGGGAATCAAAACGAAAGATTTTATTCCGGCTCTTGCCGCATAAGCCGAGGCGGATGCGGAAGTATTTCCGGTAGAAGCGCATATTACGGCTTTTGAACCGTCTGATACGGCTTTAGATACCGCCATGGTCATGCCTCTATCCTTAAAGGAACCGGTCGGATTCAAGCCTTCGTATTTGAAATATATTTCTATATCAGGGTTTATAATCTTCCCTAAATTGCGCGCTTTTATCAAAGGGGTATTCCCTTCGAGTATGGTAATTATATGCCTGTCGTCTATTTCCGGCAAAAAATCTCGATACCTTTTGATTACGCCTTCATATTTGTTAAGTACCAAACTACCCTCCTTTTAAGTCTGTCTCCCGTCTTATTGAATTTATCTTTTAACTAATATTATCCTCTATTCTTAGAACCATAGTTTTTGCCGAAATAACGTCTAATTTGTCGCATAATGCTATGCTTTTAAACAGTTCTTCTTCGTTAGCCTCATGGGTCGTAATAACTATCGGAACAGAGCCTTCGACTTTCCTGCCTTTTTGAATCATGGAACTTATACTTATCGAATTTTCGCCCAGAATTCCCGATATTTTTGAAAGAACGCCGGGTCTGTCCATAGCGGAAAACCTCAGATAGTATCTTGAAATTATATCTTTTTTGGTTTTGATGTTAAGTTTATTTTTTATTTTAGAAATAATAAAATCATGATGGTCGTCTTCATTTACCAACCTTGAAATCATCTCCATTAAATCCCCCATTACCGCGCTTGCCGTAGGATTTCCGCCTGCGCCGTAACCGGTAAGACTTAGGGGTCCGGCAAATTTAGTATTTACCAGAAAAGCATTAAATACACCGTCTATCTTTGATAAAAGGCTTGAAGACGGTATCAAAGTAGGATGGACTCTTATTTCTATTTTAGAATCTTCGTTTTTAAGAATTCCGAGAAGTTTTATAGTATATCCCAGTTCTCTAGCAAAACTTATATCCAGCTGAGTTATATCTTCTATCCCTTCTATTATTACGTCCTTCATCGACAGACTGGTAGAAAAAGCAAGCCTTCCCAGAACGGCAAGTTTATGCGCGCTGTCGGTACCGTTTATATCGAGCGAAGGGTCGGCTTCGGCGTAACCTTTTTCCTGCGCCTTTTTAAGGACGTCCTCGAATTTCCCGCCTTCTTTGGTCATTTTCGATAATATGAAGTTAGAGGTTCCGTTGATTATCGAATAAACCGACTTGACTTTGTCGCCCGCAAGTCCGTTTTTTATAGCCCGTAATATAGGTATTCCGCCGCCTACGGCGGCTTCGAACCCTATATTGGATTTTTTTTCTATGCATTTCTTAAATATCTCTTCGCCGTGTTCCGCAAGAAGAGCTTTGTTTGCGGTAATAATGCTTTTCTCGCCGGATATTGCCCGAAGGATAAAATCCTTTGCCGGATGAATCCCTCCTATAAGCTCTATTACGATGTCGATTTCCTTGTCCTCAAGTATATCGGAAGCATTTTGAACCGACAGCTTCTTTATATTTTCGGGAACGGGATGGCTGTTTCCGCGGGTGAATATCTTTTTAATATTTATCGGAACGGAAAAAATGGAATCCAGCTCGCTTTTTTGTTCCGAAAATATGTGATAAAAACTCGAGGCGACCGTTCCGAAACCCAGAAGTCCTATATTAATCTCTTTTTTCATATATATTAAATCCCCTAAACAGCTTTATGAAAAAACTCTTCGTTATTGATAAAATGTTTTACGCCCTTTGAAGCCTGCCTTATGCGCATTTCATTTTCCACAAGCGCAAAACGGACGTATTCGTCGCCGTATTCCCCGAATCCTATACCCGGAGAAACCGCAACCTTAGCTTTATCCAATAATAATTTTGAAAATTCAAGCGATTTAACCCCCGCATCCAAAAACTGCCTCGGTATTTTACCCCAGACAAACATAGTAGCTTTGGGTTTCTCTATATTCCAGCCGGCAAACCTGAAACTTTCTATTAATACGTCCCTTCTTTTTTTATAATGCATGACCATATCGTTTATCGCATTATGCTGAATTTCTTCGTTTAAGGCTATAATGGAGGCTATCTGTATAGGCTGAAACATTCCGTAATCCAGATAACTTTTTATTCTCGAAAGAGCATTGATAAGAACCGGATTGCCGAGAGCAAAACCGACCCTGAATCCGGCCATGCTGTAGCTTTTTGACATAGAAAAAAATTCTATTCCGACATCCTTCGCCCCTTTTGCCTGCAAAAAGCTTGGAGCTTTATATCCGTCGAAAGTTAAGTCCGCATATGCGTTGTCGTGAATTATATATATACCGTTTTCTTTTGCAAAATCGACTAATTTTTCAAAAAAGTCAATCTCTACGGTAACCGTGGTAGGATTATGCGGAAAACTTAAAACTATGACCTTGGGTTTAGGCCATGTCTGTTTAAGAGCGGCCATAAGATGCTCAAAAAAGTCATCGCCCGGAATTAAAGGTATGCTTCTTACGTCTCCTCCTGCGATAATCACGCTGTATGCATGAATAGGATATGTAGGGTTCGGCACAAAGGCGACGTCGCCTTTGTTTATAATAGCGAGCATAAGATGGCTCAAGCCTTCTTTTATGCCCATAGTAACTATGGCTTCGGAGTCGGGGTCAAGCTCGACGCCGTAATTACGCTTATACATATTGACTATTGCAAGCCTGAGTTTGAATATTCCACGGGATACCGAATATCTGTGGTTTTTTGGATTCCTCGACGCTTCGACCAGCTTTTCTATGATATAATCCGGCGTCGGAGAATCAGGATTGCCCATTCCGAGGTCGATTATATCGTCGCCACGTTTTCTGGCTTCCATTTTTATCTTGTTTACCTCCGCAAAAACATATGGCGGAAGCCTTTTAATGGTTTCAAAATCTTCTATCATTATAAATTTCTCCAAACGGATAAAAAAATTTATATTATATTATTTTATCATTTTAAACCGAGTGTTTGAAAAATTTTTCAGCGCCGAATGAACTTCTGACTAAAGGGGCCGAAAAAACCTGCTTAACTCCTTTTTTATTTGCGTAATTTTTATATTCTATAAACTTCTTTAACGGAACGTATCTTTGAACCGAAATATTTTTAAGCGACGGCCTTAAGTATTGCCCGATGGTTATAAATTCTACTCCGCTGTTTATCAAATCGTCTATAGTTTTAAAAACCTCGTCGTCGTCTTCGCCGAGTCCTACCATAATACCGGACTTTGTAATAATATCAAGCGCCTTTTCTTTTATCGTTTTTAATAGTTTTAAAGACCGTTCGTATGAGCTTGAAGGCCTTATTGCCGAATAAAGTCTTTCTACGGTTTCGATATTGTGTCCAAAAATATCTACGCCGCTTTTAGCTACTTCCATAGCGGATTTTTCGTTTCCGTTAAAATCCGAGGTTAAAACTTCGACGGTTTGACAATCGGTTGTTTCTCTGATTTTCCTGACGGTTTTAACTAAAATATCCGCTCCGCCGTCTTTTAAGTCGTCTCTCGTAACCATGGTAATCACCGCATGTTTTAGACCAAGTGATTTTACGGCGTAAACCACCTTTTGAGGCTCGGAAATATCTGCGGCTGAATATTCGGACAACGGCTCCGAACTGCCGTCATGCTGAAAATCGGCATAATCTATAT
>JAJYYS010000049.1 GCA_021800745.1 bacterium | reverse complement strand
TATCGGTGCCGGTTGTTTCTATTGCTACCGCCGCTAATATGCCCAGAATTGCGATAACCAATATTACCGTTACAAGGGCTATTCCCCGATTATTTTTTGTTATAATATTTATAAAATTTTTGTTTCTCTTCATATTATCGCATTAACTGCCGTAATAGGCGTTCCTTAAAAATATGCTTGAGTTTAAAGTTTTCAAAACGTTATTGCCTACGACCTGACCTGCGTTTCCTTTGGCGCCGACCCCGCCTGTATTAGAATTGTAAGGAACGTTAACGCTGTAAGCCGGCGAATCGGACAGCGCTACGTTAGATTCGCCCGTAACGGACAAATTTAAGTAGGGAGGCTCCGACTGATTTGTGCCGTTGCTGTAATAAACTTTAATTTGCCCGGCAGGCGAAGTAGAAGTTATGTAATATGACAGAATCGGGCTGTTAAAACTATATCCTTGGGGCGCAACCGCAAAATTATTAATATAATCGCTTAGGGTAATCGTATTTGAACATTGAGGCGGCGTATATAGGCCGCCTGCTGCAGGCGCCGGCGGCTCTATGAATATCTTGCTCAACGTACACTCGTATAAATTACCCGGAACATCGAATGGAGCATTAAAATTATATGCGGTATTTCCCCAATAAAATAAAATTTGATTTATGGAAGATACGTTTCCACCGCCTATGCTTTTCGGCGGCACAGGATTATTAGTGCCGCAGGGATTATTTCCTGTTCCAGGATTTACAACAATCGCGTTAGAATTAGTTAACACGTTTGTAACGCAAAAAGTTATCGGTGCGGCAGGAAGTGGATTATTATTAAGGGGCGTTGGATTCTCAATATTAATAACCTGACCTATATAAAAATTATTAATATTGCAAGAGCAGGGAACGTTTGGGTCAGCGCACAAGTTAAACCTTGCCGATGCAGAATTTGAGTTAGAATTTGCGTTAGGCGTTAAAACACAAGGGCTGGAACCGTTAACTAAGGCACTGTAACTGACTAAAACCTCGTATGGATTGCTTGGGTATGCCGCGCTGACGACTTGAACCGACGGTACGGGATTCCCTTGTGAATAAGCATAATAACCGTTTCCGTAATCGAATCCCGCCATACGCAGCGAATATCTTACGGAATTGAACGCCGTATTTAATCTTTGCTGTTCGGTCGAAACGGACCTGTTAAATCTTATGACGCCTGATTGAGTCAGTAAAATGAATCCTGCCGCCGCGACTACTATCACGGAAATTGCCAGGGCTATTATGAGTTCGACCGTGGTCAAGCCGTTATTGTTATTCAAAACCGCTACCGGTCTTTTTTTATAAAAACCTGCCGTACGGCTTAAGGTATCGCAATAGCTGTGAAAATTATTTTCTTCCGCTTTCTTGCTCATAAAGTTAATTTTTAAAATGGTTATGAAATTAAATCGTTCATTATTATAACATGCTGTCCGGTATCCTGCCAGCCGACTTCAACCTGTGCGTTAATAACCGTAGTTGAAGCCGGATAAGGCTGACCCGTTACAGGATTATTATAGGAAAAGTTAATAGTTACAGTGTAAGGTAAAGTTACTCCTAGTCCTGTCGGAGGAAGTGAATCTGGAGCAACTCCCCCTACTGTTAAAGCTGGATTTATACAAGAAGTTATCGGGTTTCTTGTGTCTGCACTCGGTGAAACAAGGGGTTTAACTGTATAAGTACAAGTTCCTGGCACGGCAAAAGTACATGTCGGCGGCAGGGGGGCAAAATTAATGGGAGCATTCTGTATTCCGCTAACCCCAAGGCAGTTTAACTGGCTTATTTCAGCTTGTGCAATAGTAGTAGCCGTATTTATTTTGCCGGCTGTAGCATTATTATTTGTAAGGGCCACCGCCAGAGCCATTACACCCAGAAATCCAAAGGTAAGAATAACCATAGCAATCATAACTTCTAGCAAAGAAGCACCGTTGCGGTTTTTTATTAATAGTCTGTTATTTTTAATCATAAAATTTTATTTTAAAAATTCTATTTTTGTTTTATATATTGATTATATCATCATCCTAAAAAAAGTCAAAAACCTTCAATCTATGAATATCTACACACTATATTTAATTAACGGTAAATTGCTTTGAAGGGGGATTTGTAACCTAAATTTAACGGAAATGAAATAAAAAAGAAATAAAAATTTAACGGAAATTTAACTTGCCAAAATAAATTACTTAAATTATCATAATTTTATGAAACTTTTATTAAAATATTAAATCTTTATTAAATTTCGGAGGTTTTATGGGCAGTCTTAACAAGGTATTATTAATCGGCAATCTAGGCAAGGACCCTGAACTGAGGTACACGCCGGATGGTCTTGCAATCCTAAAGTTTTCCATTGCGACGTCGGAATATTTTAACGATAAATCAGGCAATAAATCGGAAAAAACGACATGGCATAATATCGTATTGTTCGGAAAAATGGCTCAGAATCTTGCAAACTATTTAAACAAAGGAAAGCAAGTTTTCGTGGAAGGCAGGATTAGCAACCGTTCCTACGATGACAAAGACGGAAATAAAAAATATATCACAGAAATAGTTGCTACTAATATCGTTCTGCTTGGCGCCAAAGGCGGTGGAGGCGGCGCGGAAGCCGCGGAAGCCGATTACGGGCAGGCCTCTAACGATTACGGCTATGCGGGACAAAACGGCGGCGGTTCCGCTAATACCGGCGGGGCGTCAAACCAGCCGAACGAGGACGACGATATTCCGTTTTGACCTTTACCTTATACCAATATTTAAAGAATTAATTATAGCCCGCTGTGTTTGCAGCGGGCTATATATGTGTCATTTTTTAAATGGATTTAATATTTTAAGGCTATTTTTAAAGTTTAATATTATAATTATACCGCATATTTATGCCGTCAAAATTTTAATATTCAATTTGCAGGCTTATAAAATCAAAATGCTTAAAATCCGAAAGATGCCTGGGCATAAATAAATCTGGGCATGCCAGGCATAACTTCCTGAACAGGATTAGAGCCTGAAGCGGGGTAAGTATAGTCCGACCACCAATTATAACGCCTATTCAGAATATTGGTCATCGAAAGCGACAATTTTACGGTCTTAAGATTGACCCCGTCTAATAACGATATTTTGCTTAAATTGAATTTTCGCGACGCATAACCGTTTAAAATAAAATAACCGCCGATTTCATAATTTTGATTTATATCGTAATATACCCCGTTAGTCTGAGCGCTTACGGGAACATATTGAGTTCCCGTATATCTACCCCATATCTTTAGGTAAGCTCCGAAAACTTGGGTAAAACCCCCTAAACCGGCTAAATCTTTAGGGATATAAGACACATACTGCCCTGCCGAGACCGACCCGTAATTTCCGGTAAAACTTGACGTGAATTGCGCGATATTATACGAGTAATCCGCAAATATGCCGGATATTTTATTAATATTATATTTAGACGACAGTTTAAAACCTTCCCGCCTTGCCTTTCCTGAATTAAAAGATACTGAAACGCCTATAATCGGATTATAAACGGAATTAAATTTATTTTTATAATCTTTTCTGTAAACATTTGCGCTTAAAAAAAGATTTTTATGCGAATATTTTGCCCCGAGTTCATAATCCGTTATGTTTTGAGGTTTTTCGGCCATTAACGGGTCGTAGCTTTCCGTAACTTCCTCTGTTTCGGAATTATCAGAAATATACTTAGACCCTACCAGCGGAACTCCGACAGTTTTGCCCCATACGGCATAAATCTCGACAATCTTAGCCGGGTAATAGACGGCTAATATAGACGGCTGCCAGTAATTATAAAAATTAGAAAGGGTTCCGCCTACAGCGTAATAATAACCCGGTTTATAGTCTGCGACTTTTTTAATTGTTTGGTATTTTAAAGCCGCCTCTATAAAAAATTTTTCAGGAATTATTTTAATTTTATCCTGCGCATATACCGAATAATTAGACATTGCGTCATATTCGTCCCATGCATCGTTATACATATCCCCTTCAGGCATATTGTAGCTTCCGTGCCAAAACTCGGCCGACCTTGTTGAATACGACAAAAAATCTCCGCCCAATTTAAGCTTGTTTAAAGGCAATTTCACGATAAACATAGGAGCGTCGCCTATCTCGGCAATATTGTCTATAAAATTATGGTAAGCCGTTCCAGATGAGGAAGAGCCGAATTCCGCCGCCGGATTATATGAATTCTGATGGGTCGGCGCCGCCCAATTTACCGAAGAATTAGGAAGATAACCTCCGTTAAGCAGGGTAAGCTCGTTCGGTTGAAAATTAGGATTGGCGTAACTGTTTCTAAAATATCTTTTATAGCTGTATAAAACTTTGTTTTCGAAAGTAACATTTTTATTTATATAATTCTTCCATCTTAATGCGGCATGCCATCTGTATTCGTTATTGTAAACATATGCCAGCCCCGTCGGAAAATTAAACTGGTATCCGTAAATATTTTCAAGGGATTTTGAAAATACCTGCGAAACGTAACCCCTGCCTTCATTGTTTCCGTATATAAACGCAATATTGGATTTATTGCCGTTGTAATATTTTCTTAAAGCGGCGTAATAGTTTCTATTGCTTTCGGACGTGTTTTGAATCCATCCGTTAGAATTACTTTCCAGAGCTTTTATATATAGCATAATGCCGCTTTGCAATATGCCCGTATTCAAATTAAACCCGTATTTTTTCGTATCGAAATCCCCATACCCTCCAAATACGTCCGCATAAAATTTTTCTGCTGGCATAACGGATGAAAGTTTAATCCCTTTTTTTATTTTAGCTTTAAATTTTATTTTTTTTAGGCTTTTAGCGCCGTAAACATAAACGACGTTAAATGAGAATAGTAAAAGGAACAATAAACATAATTGGATGTAAATTATAAACCGTTTATCCATATTTACAGATTATAAACTCAATCCCTCCGCGCTGTCAATTTTGTCGTATAACCTAAAAAAAATTCCGCCGTTATTTAATATGACTTTATTTTCCAATAAGAGGTGGTTTTAAACAAAAATGTATTTACAAGCGGCGGCGGTATATTATAGAATGTTATTGAGGTAATTATTTATGGATTCATTTTTTGCTCCAAACGTTTCATTCGCCGTAGCATTTCTCGCGGGATTGTTTTCTTTCATAAGCCCCTGCGTGTTTCCTTTAATACCGTCTTATTTATCTTATATATCGGGCTTGTCTATGGACGAACTTAGGCAGGACAGCCCTAAGGCTAAATTTGCCGCAGTTAAACATTCTTTGATGTTTATTCTGGGATTTACGATAATATTTGTTCTGCTGGGCGTATTTTCTACCGCCGTCGGGGATTTGCTTCACTCTATATGGCTGATGAGAATAGCCGGAATATTTATTATAATTATGGGGTTATTTATACTCGGGGCATTTAATAAGCTAAAATTTCTGTCGTTTATGAACAGGGACGCCGCCGTTAACATTAAAAATAAACCTTTCGGTTTAATAGGTTCGGCTCTAGTGGGTATCGTATTCGCGGCGGCTTGGACGCCGTGCATAGGACCGATACTCGCTTCCATTCTTTTTATCGCATCGACCCTCCGCAATACGGTCGCAGGGGCGGAACTGCTTTTTGTTTACGCAATGGGTCTTGCAGTTCCTTTTTTTATAAGCTCTTTATCTTTAAATTTATTTCTGTCGGCTTTTAAAAAGATAAAACCGTTTATAAAAACTATTTCTGTAATAAGCGGGTTAATTTTAATTGCCGTCGGGATACTGATATTTTTTAATTATCTTTCCGTAATATCTTTATATTTCGGAAATACTTTTCATTATAATATACCGTATAACGGATAAGCTTTGTGCGCTACTCCCGTCTCTATGTTTTAATAGAACAACGGCGGACTTAAATTAAATTTCAATTTAAGTCCGCCGTTTAAATTTCGATTTTATCTTCGATATTCAGACAAATCTTTTTTAATTAAACATCGTAATACAGCGCAAATTCGTAAGGAACCGGCCTCATACGGACGGGATTGACGTCGTTTTCCATTTTCCGCTCAATCCATGTCTGTATCAAGTCTTCGGTAAATACTCCTCCTTCAAGTAAAAATTTATGGTCTTTTTCGAGTTCTTTAAGGGCTTCTTCGAGCGAGCCAGGGGCGACCGGAATATTTTTAAGTTCTTTTTTTGATAAAGTAAATAGGTCTTTATCCACTGGATTACCCGGCTTTATTTTATTTTTAATGCCGTCTAATCCAGCCATAAGCAATGCCGAGAAAGCTATATATCCGTTGGCGGTGGGGTCCGGCGTCCTGTATTCGATTCTCTTTGCCTTCGGCGAAGCGGAATACATCGGAATTCTTACTGCGGCGCTTCTGTTTCTCGAAGAATAAACAAAATTTACCGGAGCTTCAAAACCGGGAACTAATCTTTTGTAAGAGTTTGTAGTGGAATTGGTAAAAGCGCATAATGCTTTTGCGTGTTTTAATATGCCGCCGATATAATAAAGCCCCATTTCCGACAATCCTGCATATTCTTTGCCAGCGAATAGCGGCTGGCCGTTTTTCCATAATGACTGATGGACGTGCATACCCGAACCGTTATCGCCGAAAAGCGGCTTCGGCATAAAAGTAGCGGTCTTGTCGTATCTTCTTGCGACGTTTTTAATTATATATTTAAACCACATAAAATTATCGCCCATAGAGGTTAAAGAATCGAATCTCATATCTATTTCCGCCTGGCCGCCGGTAGCAACTTCGTGGTGGGCCGCTTCGACCCTTATTCCTACGTTTTGAAGTTCAAGCGCCATTTCGTTCCTGATATCCGTTTGGGTATCTATCGGAGAAGCGGGGAAATAACCTTCTTTATGCCTCGGTTTATGCCCCAAGTTAGGCATTTCGTCTCTTCCTGTATTCCACGTACCTTCTTCGGAATCGATATAATAATATCCGCTGTTAGAGGTCTGGTCGTATCTTATGTCGTCGAATATAAAAAATTCCGCTTCCGGTCCAAAATAAGCAGTATCGGCAATGCCTGTAGATTTTAAAAATTTTTCGGCTTTCTGAGCTATATAACGAGGGTCCCTGTCGTAAAATTTTCCCGTAACGGGGTCTTTAATATTACATATCAGTGATAATGTTTTTGCTTCTATAAAATTGTCTATAACCGCCGTAGAAGCATCAGGTATCATAAGCATATCGGATGCATCGATGGCCTGCCAGCCCCTTATGCTTGAACCGTCGAATCCGAAACCGTCTTTAAAAGTATCCTTTGAAATTTCGCTTACAGGCACGGTAAAATGCTGCCATGTTCCTAAAAGGTCGCAAAACTTAACATCGATAAACTGTACCTCCTGTTCTTTGATAAATTGCATTACTTCATTTTCCGTCATTTCTCCTCCAAAAAAATTTAAAAATTAAGATTTATTTTATTAATGACAAAGTGTTATTTAAAGAGCTTCGTCCCCTCTTTCGCCCGTTCTTATCCTGATAGCGTCTTCTACCGGCAGAACGAATATTTTTCCGTCTCCGATTCTTCCCGTTTTTGCGCTTACGGTTATAGCTTCTATTACCGAAGCAAGCCTGTCGTCGGAAACGATAACTTCAATTTTAACTTTAGGTATAAAATCCACGACATATTCCGCACCCCTATAAAGTTCGGTATGTCCTTTCTGCCTCCCGTATCCTTTAACTTCGGTAACAGTAAGTCCCTGAATGCCTATCTTGCTTAGCGATTCTTTCACGTCGTCAAGTTTAAAGGGCTTAAATATCGCCTCAACTTTTTTCATCGTTCCTCCTTCTTAAATTTAAAAGCAATAAATATGCCAATAATTATTTATACAAATACTATGAAAATTATAAATTATTTATACATTTTTGCGTAAAAAATATGCAATCAAAAAAATAATGCCTAAAAACTATGCAGATATTTTAATCCCTGAAATTCGTATAAACAAGCTCTATTTCTAACTGAACAGCTTTTAAATGGGAAATTATAATCTGAAGTTCGTCCTTTGATTTGGAATTGACTCTTAAATGGTCTTTAAGATTCTCTACTCCGGCTTTAGGTGCTATTTTTTTTATTTCCTGAATTATTTTTTTAGAAGACTCTTTATCGACTCCTTCTTTAATTTCAACTTCTTGGCGCATCATTCCTTTCGATGCTTCTTCCTTTTTTTTAAAATCAAGAAATTTTACCGAAACACCCCGCTTTATAAGTTTTCCCTTAAGTATATCTATTAAAGCGGTAAGCTTATAATCGTCGTCGCCTAGAAGAGTAATAATATTATCCTGCCTTTTTATTTCGCTTTTGGTTCCTTTAAAATCATACCTGCCAGTTATTTCTTTGACGGTTTGATTGACAGCATTATCGACCTCCTGAAGGTCTGCTTTGGATACTATATCGAAAGATGGCATAGTTAATCCCCGATTTAAAATTGATATTAGTTTTCTTTTATTATCGTATAATAAGAAGGAAAATGAATATTAAAAACCTTGCCGTTAATACGCCCGTTAAATTTAACGTTTTTATATATAAAATTTATTATCTGCCCCTGATGCGTAATAATCTTAAGCGATTTTATTTTAAGGCTTTTTTCGCCGAAACCTACGTATATTTTTTTTGCCCTCTGCATCGCTATCGGCTTCAATTCAAGAACTATTTTCCCCAAAACGGAATTTTTAGAAATCTTTTCCACTCTGAAATACTTGGTCAAACTGCCTATAACTTTTACTACGTTAGGCGGAAAGCCGCCCTTTTCTTTTCCTACGTTTACGACGGTAACTTTTTTGATTCGATTATTGACGATATAAAGCCTTGCGTTTTTTAAAACCTGCCGCTTATGGAAAGGATATTCGTAAACCCATGCCATGCCCTTATTTCGTTCGTAATAAAAACGACCTTTAAAAGACATATTCTGAGAATATCCGGGCATAATCTCTTTTTGGTAAAAATAAGCGCTTATAGAATAAACGTTTTTATATTCCGCTTCGATTTTATTAACCGTATTATCGGATATGCCGTAAGATTTAGGCGTAAAATATATGGAAACAAACAATGATAAAATTAAAAACGATATAAATAATTTTGAAAACCCTGCTTTCATTTTCCCTGTCTCCTTTTTTTTGTTAAAATTCCGTCGTTTTGCATTTTTTCTATTATTCTTGCCGCCCTGTTAAAACCTATCCTGAATCTTCTCTGCACGTATGATATCGAAATATTTTCGCCGTCGTCTTCTGACTGAACCAAATTCAGCACCTCGTTATATATTTCGTCGTCGGGATCGTCCGTAATTATTCTATCAAAATTACCGGTATTGTCAAACTCATTTATTAATAGTTCGTTTTTCTGAGACGGAAAATTCTTTCCTGTTATAAAATCCAGCGCCTTTTTAATCTCTTCTTCCGAAATATAGGACCCGTGAATTCTTGTAAGCCTCCCCTGTCCCGGCGGCATAAAAAGCATATCTCCGTTACCCAGCAGTTCCTCGGCGCCGTTCGAATCCAATATGGTTCTGGAATCGACCTTGGAGGAAACCAAAAAAGATATGCGCGAAGGCATGTTCGCCTTAATAACGCCGGTGACGACGTTAACGGAGGGCCTCTGCGTGGCGATTATAAGGTGAATTCCGCAGGCGCGAGCCATTTGGGAAAGCCTTATTATTGAAGTTTCGACGTCTTTCGGACTCGTAAGCATCAGGTCGCTTAACTCATCTATTATAATTACTAAATAAGGCATGGGTTTCAATCCCTGCTTTTTAAATTTTTCATTGAACTGTTCTATATTTTTAACCCCTTCAGCCTGCATCTTTTTGTACCTGCCTTCCATTTCCAATACTGCCCATTTAAGAGCGATGCCTGCTTTTTTGGCATCATATACGACGTCGCTTATAAGATGAGGCAGATTTTCAAAAGGCGTCAATTCTAATCTTTTAGGGTCTATCATCAAAAAATTAAGCTCTTCGTAGCTTGCCTTAAAAAGAAGGCTTATTACTAAAGTGTTTATAAAAACGCTTTTTCCCGCTCCGGTAGC
>JAJYYS010000048.1 GCA_021800745.1 bacterium | reverse complement strand
AAATTAAAAATCCTTTAACTTTATTTATGTCTCCGCTATATTTATAAACAATATGGACGGAATTTTTCAGCCTTTCGACTGATAAAATAACGGGCGGGGACGGAGGAGCAACTTTAGGCGGCTGGGGGTAACCGGTTTTTGCGCATCCTGATAAAAAAAGAATCTGGACAAAAAAAACCAGCGCCGATAAAGCCGGAAAAATATAGCTTCTTTTTTTATTTAAGCTCCAGTAACGATTTTTTATTATTTTCGATTTCTTTTTCATATTCTTTTAAGACCGTTTTTATTTCTTTAAATGCCGTCCCTCCGGTTGTTTTTTTTGAATTAACGGAAGTTTCGGGGTTAAAAATATCAAATATATCGCCGGCTATAAAACCGGTTATTTTTTTATATTCCTTTAAAGACACGGTAGAAAGGGTTTTACCAGTATTCTCGGCATAGCTGACGATTCTGCCGACGATTTCGTGCGATTTTCTAAAAGGTACGCCTTTTTTTACCAAGTAAGTAGCGACATCGGTAGCGTAAATAGAGTCTTCCTTAAGTCCGGCCGCCATATTGTCTTTATTAAATTTTATCGTTCTTATGATTTCTTTAAATATCAATAAAGAATTATAAACGGTATCCGCACTTTCCATGACAGGCTTTTTATCTTCCTGCATATCTCTGTTATATGCGAGAGGCAGGGATTTCATCATTATAAACAAGGACAAAAGATTTGAAATAACGCCCCCCGTTTTGCCTCTTATGAGCTCCAGAACGTCGGGATTTTTCTTCTGCGGCATAATGCTTGACCCTGTGGTAAATTCGTCTTTTAATTTTATAAATCCGAACTCAAAACTGTTCCATATTATAAGTTCTTCGCAAAATCTGGAAAGATGCAGCGCCGTCATAGAAAGCGCAAAGTTAAATTCCAGCGCAAAATCTCTATCCGAAACACCGTCCATACTGTTTCTCGAAATGCTTCCGAATCCTAAAACATCCGCCTCTAAACGCCTGTCTATGTCAAAATCCACGCCTGCGAGGGCTCCGCTGCCGAGAGTTAAAACATCGGCTGTTTTGTATGTATTCATAAGCCTTTCGAAATCCCGCGTAAACATCTCGTAATAAGCTAAAACGTGATGGGCGAGAGATACCGGCTGGGCATGCTGAAAATGGGTATATCCGGGAATTATAGTTTTAATATTGGATTTTGCGACTGCCGCCAGTTCCGCCCTTAAATCGATTAATGCTTTTGCTATATGCTTTATACGGCTTTTTACGTAAAGCCTGAAGTCCACCGAAACCTGGTCGTTTCTCGACCTTCCCGTATGGAGTTTTGCCCCTGATTCCGGAACAAGTTCCGTTAATCTCTTTTCCACATTCATATGAATGTCTTCATATTTTTTATTAAGCTCGAATTCCCCGTTTTTTATCTCGGTTTTGATTTTTATAAGCGCATTTTCTAAATCCCTTTTTTCCTTTAAGCTGACGATACCAGCTTTTTTTAGGGCGCGGAGATGGGCTATAGAGCCGTCGATATCGAAATCCGCAAGTTTTTTGTCGATATCCAGCGATGCCGTAAAATCTGCGGTAATTTGTGATATGTCTTCTTTAAAACGCCCTCTGACGAAATTATTATGCGATATAATTTCTTTGTTTTTCTTTGGTCTCATATCTTGCCTTATTTTGTCTTATTTTGACCTTCTTAATTTATAGCGCAATGATTTTAAGTGAATAAATCCCGTCGCATCGTTCTGTGAATATGCCCCTTTGTCGTCCTCGAACGTTACGATATTCTTAGAATAAAGACTGTCTGCGGATTTTCTGTATAAAACTTTCATATTGCCTTTATACAGCTCTAACCCTATTGCGCCGTTCACGGACGACTGGGCGCTGTCTATAAGGGACTGAACCGCCTTCAATTCTGGACTAAACCAGCTTCCTTCATATATTAACTTTGAATACTGAGGCACAAGGCTGTTTTTAAGCTCTATCTCCTCTCCGGTCAAAGTAATAGATTCTATCAGCTTGTGGGCAAAGCTTAAAACCGTTCCGGCAGGAGTTTCGTAAACGCCCCTCGATTTCATTCCCGTAATCCTCGTTTCTACTATATCCGCCCTTCCGATACCGTTTCTGCCGGCAATCAAATTAAGCTCATCTACTATCTGAAACGGCGGCATTTTTTTTCCGTTTAAAGATACCGGATTTCCGTTTTTATATTTTATTTCTATAGACTCAGGTTTATCCTGCGCTTTTTGGGGAGATGCCGTAATCTCGAACATAGATTCGTCTGGAGCATTTTCTAAATCTTCCAGTATCCCGCCTTCATAGCTTATGTGAAAAAGATTTTTATCGCTCGAATAAGGTTTTTCTTTTGTAACCGGAACGGGAATTCCGTTATCTTCCGCATATTTAATAAGCTCGGCTCTCGAGGCGATATCCCATTCCCTCCACGGCGCTATAACCTTTATGTCCGGATTAACGGCGGCATAGGCAAGCTCGAACCTGACCTGGTCGTTTCCTTTGCCGGTTGCGCCGTGGGCAACGTATTTTGCGCCTTTTTCCGCCGCTATTTCTATCTGCCTTTTTGCTATTAAAGGTCTGGCGATAGACGTTCCGAGAAGATAAGAACCTTCATAAAGAGCGTTTCCCCTTAACATGGGAAATATATAATTTTCTGCAAACTCGCTCCTCATATCTTCGACTATAGCTTCTACCGCGCCGGTCTTCAGTGCCTTTTTCTTCACGGCGGCAAGGTCTTCTTTCTGTCCTACGTCGCAGCAATATGCAATAACGTCCGCTTTATACGTATTTATCAGCCATTTGAGAATAACCGAGGTATCGAGCCCTCCCGAATATGCTAAAACAATCTTATTCCCGCCTTTTAACTTTGCCATAATAAATTATTTCTCCTGTTTTATTTAGAAAATAGTCTCCATAATCGCTTTCTGTACGTGAAGCCTGTTTTCCGCTTCTTCAAACACGACCGGCGAAAACCTCTCAAACACGTCCTCCGTAACTTCTTCGTTTCTGTGAACCGGAAGACAGTGTAGAAAGATAACGTCGTCTTTCGCATTTTTTACTACATCATCGTCTATAATAAAAGGTCTTAATTTATCTATTTTTTCTTTTTCCTCGTCCTGCCCCATACTAATAAAGACATCGGTCGTAATAACGTCTGCGTTTTTTGCCGCAGAAATTTTATCGTTGGAAATCAAGAATCTGCCGCCTCTTTTTTTAGAATCCTCTTTAACGGCAGGGTCTATTTCAAATCCTTCAGGCATAGCAAGCACAAGCTCAAAACCGAGCATTGCCTGAAGGCTGACCCATGAATTTGCCATGTTGTTCGCATCGCCGAAATAAACTATTTTTAAGTTTCCGATAATATCAGCCGCAATGCCTGCTTCGCAGGAACTTTTTTTTATCTCGTAAACCGTAAATATATCCGTTAATATCTGCGCGGGATGATATAAATCCGTAAGACCGTTAATCACGGGTTTTTCGAAATACCGCGCAAAAGTTTCTATTCTTTCCTGTTCGAACGTTCTTATTATTACGCCGTCTAAATACCTACTTAAAACCCTTGCGGTGTCTTTTACCGGCTCACCGCGTCCGAGCTGAAGGTCTCTCGACGACATAAAAATGGGGTATCCTCCGAATTCTACTATACCGACTTCAAAAGATAATCTGGTTCTCGTAGAGGATTTCTCGAATATCATACCGATTTTTTTGCCTTCGAGACAGACGTTCTTTCCGCCCCTTTCCGCCTTTAAGACGGCAGACCTTAAAAGAATATCATATATTTCGTCCTTCGTAAAATCGTAAACCGATAAAAAATTTCTGACTGAATTCATATTAAATTATTTGCATTATTTATTGTAATGACCGTTAAGGATATTAACGATGGATTCTATTAATAAATCGACGTCGCCTTTTTTGATAATTAACGGCGGCGTGAGCCTTAATATTTTATCCTGAACCGCCGTCGTCAAAAATCCTTCTTCGATTAATTTAACGGCTACGTCTTTTGACTTAATCTCATAAAACTCGATTGCGCCGATTAATCCAATATTTCTAACATCTTTAATGAATTCGGAAAAATCGAGCTTTAATTCGTCTAATTTGGATTTTATATAATTCCCCGTTTTTAAAACTTCGTCGAGAAAATCTTCCTTGGTTATTTCGTCGATAAAGGCATTGGCCGCGGCCGTTATCAGCGGTCCTCCTCCGAAAGTCGAAGCATGGTTGCCGGGTTCGAACGCTTTTGCAATTTTATCTTTTGCCAGCACCGCGCCTATCGGAAGTCCGCCCGCAAGAGGTTTCGCAAGCGTCATAACGTCCGGTTCTACGCCGTAATTCATATAGGCAAAAAGTTTTCCGGTTCTGCCGAGTCCGACCTGAACCTCGTCGAAAATTAAAGCCACATCGTTTTCTGCGGTTAAATCCCTCAAAGATTTTATGTATCCTTTATCAGCGATATTAACGCCGCCTTCTCCCTGCACGGGCTCGACTATTACTGCGCAATAGTCTTTTCCGTTACCGGCGTTTCCGCCTGCGCTGTTAATTAATTTCTCTACGGCGGATAAATCGTTGAATTTTACATGAGTAAAGCCTTCAAGCAGAGGTTCGAAACCTTTATGATACTTGTCCTGTCCCGTTGCCGAAAGCGCTCCGAAGGTTCTTCCGTGAAAAGAATTCTCCATTGCTATTACCTTATATCCTCTTTTTGAAAATTTTTTCGCGTATATTCTTGCAAGTTTGATTGCCCCTTCGACGCTTTCCGCCCCGCTGTTACAGAAAAAAACCTTATCGGCAAATGAATTCTTGCACAGTTTCTCGGCAAGCAGAGCCTGCGGTTCGGTATAAAAATAGTTGGATACATGAATTAACTTTTTTATCTGGTTTATCACGGCAGAATTTATCGCATGATTATTATACCCTAAATTATTTACCGCAATTCCCGAAGCAAAATCTATGTATTTTTTTCCGTTTTCATCGTATAAGATACAGCCGTCCCCTTTAATCAAGGTTAAATCGAATCTGCCGTAAGTATTCATTATATATTTATCGGTAAGTTCTTTAGTATTCATCGTGCGCCTCTTTCTAATTTGAAATCTGGGTTCCTATTCCTTTTTTGGTAAATATCTCCAGCAAAACTGCATGGGGAATGGAACCGTTTATTATATGAACCTTTTTGACTCCCAACTTTACCGCATCTACGCAGGAATTTGCCTTCGGTATCATTCCTCCGTAAATAACCCCTTCTTTAATCATGCTTTTAATGTCTCCGGTTTTAACCGAAGGGATAAGCTCATTGTCCGCATTTAAAAGTCCGTCCCGATCCGATAAGATTATAAGTTTTTCGGCTTCAAGCTCCGCCGCTACGGCTGATGCGACAAGGTCGGCATTAATATTAAGCGTCCTGCCCTGATCGTCCATGCTTACGGGGGCGATTACCGGGATAAACGATGGGTCGAGGGTCAATAGTATTTTTTTATCGACATGCTTGACTTCGCCCACAAAACCAAGATCGACTTTTTCGGTTTTGAGCTTTTTTGCAGTAATAAGATTTCCGTCTTTGCCGGACAAACCGCAGGCGCGTCCGCCGAATTTATTTATCAACGCGACAAGGTCTTTATTTATTTTCCCCGATAAAACCATTTCGACGACTTCCATAGTATTTTCATCGGTAATACGGTGGCCTTCGTGAAAATTTACGCCGATATTCAGCTTGGTTAAAAGACCGTCTATTTCTTTTCCGCCGCCGTGAACGATAATTATATTTATTCCGACAAGCTTTAAAAGAATGATATCTTTAATAAAACTCTCTTTTAATTCGTCGTCCGCGGCTATAGAACCGCCGAATTTTATCACGAAGGTTTTTGAAGTAAATTTTTGGATATATGGCAGAGCCTCAAGCAAAACCTTTGCTTTTTTTATGTATTCTTCCATAATTATAATTTATAAATATTATTAAAGTATATACCTCGAAAGGTCCTCGTCTTTTATTATATCCTTAAGCCTTTCGTCTATATAATCCTTATTTATTAAAACTTTTTTTGCCGTCTTATAAGGAGCTTCGAAAGAAACGTCTTCCATGACCCTTTCTAAAATTGTATGAAGCCTTCTAGCTCCGATATTTTCGGTCTTAAGATTGACCTCTTCCGCAATTTCGGCGATTCTTTCGATTCCGTCTTCCGTAAAGTTTAGGCTCACGTTTTCCGTTTTAAGAAGCTCGTAATACTGTTTGATTAACGCTCCTTTCGGTTCTTTTAATATCCTTACGAATTCTTTTTTAGACAGCGAATCCATCTCTACCCTGATAGGAAACCTTCCTTGAAG
Source organism: bacterium (assembly GCA_021800745.1). The sequence continues at coordinate 3,722 of JAJYYS010000048.1, read as the reverse complement.
CTCGGGAATTAAATCCGACGGTTTGGAAACATGAAAAGCGCCTGCTGCGATAAATAAAATATGGTCGGTTTTTACGATTCCGTATTTCGTCATAACGTTGGAGCCTTCTATTATCGGCAGTAAATCCCTCTGAACGCCTTCTCTCGAAATATCGGGACCGTAAGATTTTTCCCTCGAAGCTATTTTATCTATTTCATCGACGAATATTAAGCCTGAGTTTTCAACTCTTTGGATTGCGTTCTGGACGACCTTATCGTTATCGACAAGTCTTTCGCTCTCTTCGCGGACTAATATGTCGAAAGCCTCGGAAACCCTAACCTTTTCTATTTTTTTCTGCTTCGGGAAGATATTAGAAAATATATCTTTAAAATCCTGTCCTATGTCGTCTATCCCTGATTGGGAAAATATTTCTATGACCGGAATCGGAGGTCTGGCGGAAGATTTAACCTCCATTTCTACGAATCTGTCGTCTAACTTTCCTTCTAAAAACATTTTCCTGAATTTTTCCCTTGTATTGGCATAGCTGGTTTTTTCCGCTCCTTCGGCGCCCGGCTGTCCCCCGTTTTTCTTAGAAACTTTGGGAGGCGGAGCTACAAGAAGGTCTAAAAGCAGTTCCTCGGCATTTTGTTTGGCTTTGTCGATAACCTGCTCGGTTTCTTTAGCTTTTTCGTTTATAAAAGCTGTTTCTACAAGGTCTCTAACCATCGATTCGACGTCGCGTCCCATATAGCCGACTTCCGTAAACTTTGACGCTTCGACCTTTATAAAAGGGGAATCGGAAAGTTTGGCGATACGCCTTGCTATTTCGGTTTTACCTACACCGGTGGGACCTATTAATAAGATATTTTTCGGAACTATGTCTTCTCTTATTTCATCCGGAACGTTGTTTCTTCTGAAACGCGTTCTTAACGCTACGGCAACAGATTTTTTAGCCTTGTCCTGCCCTATAACGTATTTGTCGAGTTCCTTAGTTATTTCTTTCGGCGTAAGAACATCTATTTTGCCTGCCCCATTAGCCCCGTTCGCATTAACTTTGCCTATCGACGTTTTATTTGCCATGTCTATTATTATATCTCCTCTGTTATTATATTTTCGTTAGTATAAATGCAGATGCGGGCAGCCGTTTTCATCGAATATTCCGCTATTTCCTTTGCGCTCAAATCCGTTTTTTCCAGCAAACCGAGCGCGCATGCCAGCGCATAAGGAGCGCCTGAACCGATGGACAAAGCATCTTCATCGGGTTCTATAACGTCACCGGCTCCCGATATTACGAAAGAATCGGTTTTATCGACTACTATCATCATAGCTTCCAGCCGCCTCAATATTTTATCAGTCCGCCAGTCCTTGGCAAGTTCTACGCTCGCCCTTTTAACGCTTCCGTTGTATTTGGAAAGTTTTTCTTCCATTTTCTCGAAAAGAGTAAAAGCGTCGGCGGTTGCTCCGGCAAATCCGGCTATCACTTTATCGTTGTAAAGCCGTCTTACTTTTCTTGCGTTATGCTTCATAATAGTATTTCCGAGCGTAACCTGACCGTCTCCGGCTACGACTACCCGTCCCTTGCGCCTGACGGTTATGATAGTCGTTCCCAGAAGTTTTATTCCTTCGCTATTGCCGTTATCCATTAATCTATTTCTCCCGTATTAAATTTAATCAATAAATAATTAGTTTATGTCATTCCTGCATATCTTCTGCCTGCGTTTATCAAAGCATGCCTTTGATGCAGGCAGAAGACGGCAGGAATCTATGCCGGTTTATTTCCCTGAAAGCGGATGAGCTTTATTGTAAACGTCTATAAGTTTTTTAATGCTTAAATGGGTGTATTTTTCCGTCGTAGCCAGATTGGAATGACCGAGCATATCCTGAATAGACCTTAAATCCGCTCCGTTGTCTAAAAGGTTGGTTGCGAAAGAATGTCTTAAACTGTGCGGCGAAATGTTTTTAAACTGCCCCGTTATTAGCATGGATTCCTTAACTATCCTGTGGACCGTCCTTCTGGTAAGATGCAGGCCTTTTTTGTTGATAATGATATATCCATCTTTCGGGATTAAACCTATTGCGGATAAGCAGCCCGACCACGCCTTTATTTTTTTGGCGGTAATTTCCGTAAGCGGAACGATTCTCTGCTTAGAGCCTTTTCCCAAAACTCTTACATAACCGCCGCCTTTTTCCAATTCCAAATCTGTTTTTTTAACGAAAATCAGCTCGCTCACCCTCAACCCGCTGCCGTATAACAATTCTAAAATCAAGTCGTTTCTAAGAGCTTCGAAATATCTTGACGGTTCAGGTATCGCAAGCAGGATTGAATCGCCGGGCTCAGGCGGATAGCCTTTAATCCCGTCTAACTTATCCTTTTTTAACTTAAGGCCTAAATAATTATTCAGCAAAAAATCAGCCTCTTTCGCCGTTAAGAAAAAAGGCAGTTTCTTTTCTACTTTCGGAAGGTCTATCAAAAAAGCCGGATTTTGTTTTAATATATGTTTTTTTTCCAGAAAATTGAAAAACGATTTTATGGATTCTATCTTTCTCGCAAGACTCGTCTTCTTGACGCTCTCGTAAATCTTGCTTAAATATCCTTTTATCTCGAATTCGGTAACGTCTTCCATGGAATTTACGGATGTTTCTTCTTCAAGGTATAATATAAAAGCCCTGACGTCGGATACGTATGCCAGAACCGTATTATAAGAATGATTTTTTTCGAGTTTAATATGCTTCGCAAAATCTTTTAAAAAATCTTCCATCAGCCGGTATTCTTAGTAAAAATTTTATTGAAAATTAATATTATATCACAATTAAAATATAAAATAATATAATTTTTAATTAAATAAACCTGTAGGTAAGAACGAAAGCGCCGAAAATTATGCAGTAAAAAGCAAAGGGGTAAAGAGCGTTTATTTCGTATTTGTTAAAATATTTCATAAGGGCGTAAACGCTCAAATATGCGGCAATACCGGCGACCAAGCCGCTTGCTATAGAAACCGCCGTAAAATGAAACATATGCAGTTTGAGCATCTTCGGTACTTCTAAAAGTCCGGCGGCAAGAATAATAGGCGTTGCCAGAAGAAAAGAAAATTTTGCGGCATATTCATGCTTAAAGCCTAAATAAAGCGCGGCAACCATGGTTATCGCGGAGCGGGATATTCCCGGAATCAATGCAAACGACTGAAATACCCCTATAATAAGGGCGGCGGTAATAGTCATATCGGAAATCTTTGCTATACCCTGTTTTCTTCTACGCTTCTCGCCGAGATATAATATGACGCCGTTTACCATAAGAAAAACTCCCGCTATAGACGTAATACCGAATAGTTTTTTCAGCTTATGAACGAACAAAAGTCCGATTAATCCCGCCGGAACGGTCGCAAGCGCAAGCAGGTATAAAGTTTTGGAATCTTCGTTCGCATTGAGGTTTTTATTTTTTAAGCCGGTAAAAAATCCCTTAAATAAATTAATCCAGTCTTTATAAAAATATATAAGCAGCGCAAGAGCCGTTCCGAGATGAAGAACTACCAAAAAAGGCAGAAAACCTTCAGCCTGCCGGTTTATTTTCCACCCCAAAATGGCGGGAATTATAACGCCGTGGGCTAAGCTCGAAACGGGGAAAAGCTCCGTAACCCCCTGAATAACTGCAAGAATAAGGGCATGAAAAAAAGAAAGATGTATCATATCGCGCCTCCGGCTGATTTTTTTTACATAATTTGATTAATTAATTTAATACGATTAAA
>JAJYYS010000003.1 GCA_021800745.1 bacterium | reverse complement strand
ATGAAAATCCTATGTTTGTCGAGGATGTGGCAAGATGCGTGGCGGGAATACTCAAAAAGAATAAAAATATTAAATGGTTCAGGGTGGAAGCGGAAAACTTCGAGAGCATACATAATCATAACGCCTACGCGATGATAGAGGGGTAAAAATTAATGGTAAAAACCATGCAGTCATTCCTGCGTAAGCATGAATCCAGTATCAAAGGATTGCATATGAAATTGGGATTATTTCGACACCGTTATTTCTATGAATTGCTTAGTTATTAATGTTATCCGGAGGTAAATAAAAATGCTTAGATTTTTGACTGCGGGCGAGTCGCACGGCAAGGGGCTCGTTACTATAATAGACAACTTTCCTGCGGGCGTTAAAATAAACGAAGATTTTATAAACGAAAAGCTGAGACTCAGGCAGTCGGGATACGGAAGGGGCGCAAGGCAGAAGATAGAAACCGATAAAATAGAGTTTCTTTCAGGAGTCAGGGGCGGTTTAACGACGGGCTCGCCTATTTCGTTTTTTATAAAAAACAAAGATTACGAAAACTGGCGGGACAGAATGGACGCCTTTAAAGCCGTTCCGGAAGAAAGCAAAATCCATACCCCGAGGCCGGGGCATGCCGATTTTTCCGGTTCGATAAAATTCGGATTGGACGATATAAGAAATGTTTTGGAACGTTCGAGCGCAAGGGAAACCGCGTCGAGGGTTGCGGTCGGGGCGATTTGCCAGATATTTTTGAAAAATTTCGGCATCGAGTTTGCTTCGGCGGTGCTGAGTATCGGCGGGGCCAGAGTTGAGACGGCTGAAATTTCGCGGAAGAAAAAGGTGTCAGAATTCAATTCTGACACCTTTTTCTCTATCGACCTTTTCGACGAAACGAACAGGCAAAATATCGGTAATTCCGAACTCCGCATGCCTTATCCCGAATATGAAGAAAAGGCAAAGGCGTTTATCGACAAGATGAAAGCGGAAGGAGATACCGCAGGCGGGCTTATAACCGCCCAGGCAAAAGGCGTACCCGTCGGCCTCGGCAGTTTTACACAGTGGGACGAGAAATTGGACGCCCATATATCGATGTCCGTAATGGGCATCCAGGCAATTAAGAGCGTCGAAATCGGCGCCGGCGTAAAATCGGCTTATCTGAAAGGTTCGGAATATCACGATTCGATATATTACGGCCGCGGCGGCTTTTACAGAAAAACCGACAATGCCGGCGGTATAGAAGGCGGAATGTCCAACGGGGAAATAATAAGCGTAACCTGCGCGATGAAGCCCATACCTACTTTAATGAAGCCTTATCTCGATACCGTAGATTTAAATACGGGCGAAGCAAAAAAAGCCTTTCTCGAAAGGTCGGACGTATGCGCCGTTCCCGCCGCGTCAATCGTCGTCGAATCCGCCCTCGCTTTTTCTATATGCTATTTTTTCCTAAAAAAATTCGGCGGAGATAGTTTAGCCGAAATTAAAAGAAACTATGACGGATATGCGAAAAAATGAAAACAAATATAATATTAGTAGGTTTTATGGGAGCAGGAAAGACTGAAATCGGGAAGATTCTCGCAAAAAATAAAGGGATTAATTTTATAGATTTAGACCGCTTGATAGAAAAAAAAGAAGGGACGCCTATTACGGAAATTTTTAAAAAGAAAGGCGAGAATTATTTCAGAAACCTCGAAACCGAAATTTTAAAGGAGTTAGATGAAAATAAATCGGATATATCTAAAATTTTAGGGAAATATACCGCGATACATAGCAAGGAAAGTAAAAGTTGGGTAATTTCTACCGGCGGCGGTATGCCGGCATTTAACGGCAATATGAAACTCCTTAAAAATATCGGAACGACGATATATCTGAAAGCAGATGCAAAGACTATTTACGAAAGGATAAAATCCGAAACGCACAGACCGGTTTTAGGCGAAAAAGGATTTACCGAAAAGACTGTTTCGGATAAACTTAAAGAAAGGGAGAAATTTTACGGGCAGGCGGATATGACGATATATACCGACGGTTTGTCTCAAACGGGAGTTGCCGAGGAAATAGATATTTTTCTTGCATATTCATCTAAACCTGCCGATAGAAATTATTAAAAAAAATTAAAGTTTTTAGAAAGCTGTGACGATTAATAAATAAAAGGATAGGTTAGTTGTCTAAAATTTAAGATAACGAATATAAAATGTAAAAAGGGGGTGAAAGAATTAATACATAAATTAATGTTTTCGAAAAAGGAGGACGTTAATCTATTCGAAAAAAGGTAAACAACAAATTAAGTAAAATTTAAAAAAATTCATTAATGTAAATCTAATTTAATAATTTCGGCACGGATGCCGGAATAATTTATCACGGAGGATAAAATGTACAACGGTCTATTTATCAACTCGAACCAGTCTGCGGTTATTGCAACGAACAATCTTCAAAACACCAACAATTCTTTAGGGCAGTCGTTGAACGAACTCTCCAGCGGTTTGCAGATTACGGGCGCTTGGGTCAATCCGGCAGGTTACGAAATAGCCCAGAGCTTAAATGCAACAAGTCTTGGCATCAATCAAGCAACGTCAAACGCCAACAACGGAAATTCATTAATCAACATCGCTTCCGGCGCTCTTTCCACCATACAGGGGATGTTAGGCACTATGCAGACTCTTGCGACTAACGCTGCCAACGGAACAAACAGCGTGCAGAATTTACAGGCGTTAAACAGCGAGTTTTCTCAGCTTAGTGCGGAAATTACGCAGATTGCCGATTCAACGCAGTTTAACGGACTCAATCTTTTAAATGCATATTCTGCCGGAGCAAACGGCGGCATTGCGGCTACTAGCGCCTTTTCGTTTCAAATAGGGCCTAATTCTCAAGTTAGTACTAATCAAATTTCAGTCAATATTCAAGGCGTTGCGGCAAGCTTACTCGGATTAACGAATGCGTCAGGTTCCGTTACTACTGCATTGACAAATGTCAGCTTGACAGGCTCTACGGCCAGTGCAGGCAACGCCAGCGCGTTAATCGCTCTTTCGGCGGTTCAGGCGGCCATTAATCAGGTCGCCGGCATAAGCGGCCAGCTCGGTTCTTACCAGAACAGGGTTACTCAGATACTCGGAAACCTTCAGACGGAAGGAACTAACACGCAGGCTGCATACAACAACATAATGGACGTCAACTTCGCGCAGGAAATGTCTCAGTTCACGTTGCTTTCTACTCTGGCGCAGTCCGGCGAAGCTATGCTTTCTCAGGCTTCGATGGTTCCTCAGGGACTTTTGACCCTGTTGAAGTAAAATTTATATAAACTAATAATGGACAGTCTAATGGGGACAGATTTGAAATCTGTCCCCATTAGCCCTCCAATAAAAGAAGTGATATATTATGGACCAGTTATTGTTAAACGTAAATGCGGTAAATGTTACTAACGGCAATAATGCATATAATACGGACAAGGTAAACGGGTCTGCGGTAAATTCTAAAAATGACGCCGCCAATCAAAATAAGGACAATGTTGCAAACAATACAAATATCTCGGCAAATCAAACAAATTCGGCAAACAGCATCGCCGGGAAAGAAAAAGAATTATCAAAACAGATAGAGTCGAATCTTAACCCCGCCCCTATGCTGTCCCAGGCAATGCTGTTTAAGTGGGATGCAAGCGCCGGCGGTGCGGTTATTAACGTAATAGATTTTAAAACCGGAAAAGTTCTGGCTCAGATTCCGCCTAATTCGGTTTTAAAAATTATGTCGAATTACCAGAAAGGTTCGTTTTTCAGGAGTAAATTATAATAATGCTAATTGAGGATAATGCGGGCGGAGATTAATTATGCCCCCATTATCAGAGGTAATATAAAATGTCTATATCTTCAACGGGCAGCAGTTTGACGCCAAGTTCGTATCCAAATCAGGGTCTTATCGTTATGGGAACCGGTCCCGAGTCGGGAATTAATTATACGGCCATATTGAATGCGCTTAACGAGGCGTTGTCAGCTCCTATTACGATGATGCAGGCACAGGAAACGCCTTTAAATAATCAGCTTTCTGCATGGCAGTCTATAGGTTCCGATATTTCGGCATTAAGTTCGTCCGCCTCGGCTCTTGGTCAGCCGTCTTTGTTTCAATCATATACGGCAGCTTCAAGCGATACTTCCGTCGCAACCGTTCAGACTTCTTCTTCCGCAATTCCAGGAACCTATTATTTGAGCGTTACGGCTCTTGCTACCCAGGGAGTAATTGCTTCGCAGGGCGTAGCGGCTACTTCGACCGCAGTCGGAACCGGAACATTCAGTATTACGGTAAACGGAACGCAAACTAATATAAATATTTCGTCTTCAAACGATACTCTTGCAGGACTTGTTCAGGCTATAAACAATTCGTCGAGCGCCGCCGGAGTTACGGCGTCGATTATCAATAACGGCAGTTCGCCTGACCCTTATCAGCTTGTCATTACGGCTAATAATACAGGAACCAATTATGCGCCTTCGGTTACGGACAATCTTTCCGGGGGAACGGCCCTTACCTTTTCTACCACTCAAACCGCTCAAAATGCGGCTTTAAGTTTTGAAGGCATAAATATAGCAAGTCAATCCAATACCGTTAAAAACGTTATTCCGGGTGTTACCTTAAGTCTCGGTTCTACCGGTTCGACCACTATAACGGTGGGTTTGGATACTCAGACTATAGACAATGCCGTAAACAGTTTTATTTCCGCGTACAATAAAGTAATAAGCGACGTGTCGGCGCAGAATACCGTAACTTCGAGCGGTTCCGGAAATACGAAAAACTCGTCTCTCGGTCCTTTAGGCGGCAATTTTGCGCTTTCGAGCCTCGTTAATTCATTATACGGTTTTATGGGAAGCGAAGCCCCTACTCTTTCGGGTGCCGCCGGCCTTCCTTCTACTTATGGAATTACTTCTAATTCTAACGGTTCAGGTCAGTTACAGCTAAATACTTCGACTTTAAATAATATGCTTGCTACAAATCCCCAGCAGGTCCAGCAGTTTTTCAGCGCATTGGTCAACGGTTCTTCAACGGCGGACGGAGTATCTATGGCAGGAGGAATGACAAGTTTTTTAAAAACATATACTAATCCGGCAAACGGTATTGTACAGTTTAACGAACAGGAAATCAATACGGAAATTACAAACATGAATAACAAGATTTCGCTTCAGCAGGCTTTAGTGCAGGACCAGATGGGAATGTACACAAAAGAATTTTCAAATTTAGAGTCTTACATAGGGCAGATGCAAACCACGAATACGAGTATGACTAACAGTATAAAGCAGATGATCGCAAGCGGCGCTTAATAAATTAAATTTTACGGAGGATATATTTTATGAACGACGGAATTTCAAAATACGAAAACATCAACGTTTCGACGGTTGACCAGGGAACGCTTATTATTATGGCATATGAAGGAGCCATAAATTTCATCAAGGAGGCTAAAGAAAAACTTGCGCAAAACGATTATGCCGGCAAGTCGATAAATATATCTAATGCCGTCTCCATTATTAACGAGCTTAATGCCAGGCTCAATATGGAAAAGGGCGGAGAAACCGCAAAAAATTTGAACAAACTTTATACTTTTTTGTCAATCCATCTGACGACGGCAAACCTGAAGAAAGACGCTCATAAGCTTGACGAGTCCCTTAATATACTGCAAAATCTTTTAAACGGCTGGAAGATTATAATAGAAAAAGATAAAAAACAAAATGCGGGAGTTTCGGACGTTAATAAGCCGTTAAACGCTGAATCAACTGCTTCGGGTATATCAAATATGCGGGTTGCAGGCGGTATTGCCGTCTCTGTTTAATACGTCTGTTTAATGGGAAATAATAACGCCTACAATAGTATCTTTATATTCCAGACTAGAAGATTAGGCGATTTTTTTCAATCTATTCCGCTTATAGAAGCGTTAGCCCCTCTAGTAGGAACCGGAGCAAAAAATATCGGCTTATTAACAGACGAAAGCATATATAATATAAGAAATATTTTTAACGCCGGCATAAATTTTTTTACTTATGAAAGCCTGTTAAAATCTCCCGGTATCTCCGCCGAAAATTTAAGCGAATTTAATTTATTTTTATCCGATTTCTCCTCTGAATACGAACTTGCGGTAAACTTAAACTACGATTTTGCAAATTCTCTTTTTTTAAATTTTTTCAAAGAACAAAAAAGAGGTTTTACGGCTCTCTACAAATCCCCTAAAACCGCCGAATCTATTTCGAGAAGCGCGGCGGCAAACTACCTTTTTAATATCGTAAAAAACCGCGGCCTTAACAGAATAAATATAGTAGATATATATTCGCTCATAGGGAGCGAAAAACCTGCCGAAATAAAGACTTCATACGATATTATAAACTTGAAAAAACAGGTTAAAAGCAAAAAAAAGCTGACGGACGGCAAACCTTTAAGAATTTGTATTTCCATAGGGGCAACGCATCCTAAAAGAGTCTGGCAGTCGAAAAATTATGCAAATTTGATTAAATTGCTTTCGGAAAACCTTCACTGCGAAGTAATATTGGTCGGAACGGCGGAAGAATCGTCCGCCGCCGAAGAAATAAAAAAAAACCTGCCTTCAGGCGTTAACATTATAGATCTAACCGGAAAAACTAACTTGAGCGAGCTTATTTATCTTATAAAAGATTTCCATATAATTATAGCTTCCGATACAGGAACTCTTCACATAGCGCAGATTTTTAACGTTCCGTCGGTTTCCATCTTTACCGGCAGCGCAAATTTTTATGAAACGGGACCGCATATAGAAAATTCGTACGTAATTTATTCCAAAATAGAATGCTATCCGTGTTTACAGCACGAAACGTGCCGGTTTAACTATGCCTGCAAAAACGATATAAATCCAGAAAATGTTTTCGAACTCGTACTTCTGCAGGTTATGAGAAATAAATTGCATTCGGCTCTCAAAGATGAAAGAATCGAACTTTCGGATATTAAAAAAAGAATTAACGCAAACGTAAGGAGGGGGAATTTTTCGGTTGCCGTCTGCAAGCATACGGATTCAATTCACTTTTACCCGATGCATAAGCCGAAAATAAACAAAAACGAACTTGCTTCGGAAATATTAAAATTTTGCTGGCTCAACGTTCTTTCTAAAAATAACGCAGCAATAGATAAAAATAATGTTTTGAGATATACGAATAAATATTATAAAATAGACGGAAAGTCGGCGGATTCTTTGAACCGCGAAATTTCATTCGTAAAAACCGTTTTTGAAAACGGACGGAAGTCCTTCGGTGAAGGAGGAGAAGAATCCTTATATTTCGAAAAATTCCGAGATGCCGTAAAATCTTTAGGCTTAAACTACGGGTATCTTAAACTTGCCTGCGATTATTTTATAGACGAATTAAATTCTTCCGGAGTGCAGAAAAGTTTTGACGATATAATTTTACTGTTAGATAACGCTGTTAAAATTTTAGAAATGTTTTAAAAAAAATATAAAAATATGAATAATTCAAATATAAGCCGTAACGATTTAAATTTCGAGATAGTTCAGACCAAAGTTGCATCCGCCCCGTCTTTTAAGATTAACGGAATTACCGTTCATTCGGCTTACGACCCTGTTTCAGAAGCCCGGAAATGGGCGGCTCAGGTTATGGACAGGATTAATTCTGAAGGGATACCGGATAAAATTATAGTTTTCGGATTAGGCGCGGGTTATCATATAGAAGCTTTAGCGGATTTATTAAAAAAAGATGGGAAAGAGATAAAAATAGAGGCAATAGAACCTTCCGAAAAATCTTTTAATTTTATAAAGAGCAATTTTAACGTCTCTGAATTGCCTAAAAAAGTGAAACTTACCGTTTTAGGTTTCGGCTGCGAAAACGTTTATGCAGACGCTTCCGCAATTTTGCAAAAGCTGGAACTCGATAAGGGCAGCATATTATTCTGCGAACTGCCTTCTTACAAGAAAATATTTCCCGAAGCATACGGCTTAACTTATAAGCTTTACGGAATTAACCAGTTTTTTACTCCTTCTTCTTTCAAGGTTTTAGTAGTCCAGCCTATGTATGGTGGATCTTCCACAATCGGAAATTATTTGTATTCGGCTCTTTTGAGCCTCGGATACGACGCAAAAATACTAGATTTTTCAAAATTTTACGATGCATATAAATATATGGGGGAATTTACTCCAAACGAAGACCATGTAAATTCGTTAAAGCAAAGCCTTTTTAACCTTATGTCCGAAGCCCTTCTTTCTTCCGTTTTTAACGAACCGCCGGACATGGTTATTTTTATGGCGCAGTCTCCGGCAAGCGAAAGAACTCTGCTTAAACTGAAGAGTATGGGGATTAAAACGGCATACTGGTTCGTAGAAGATTTCAGGACGCTTACATACTGGAATACCATAGTAAAAAACGTCGATTATTTCTTTACGATACAGAAAGACGATTTTTTTGAAGAGCTAAAAAGCATCGGAGCGAATAACTATCATTATCTCCCTTTAGCCTGCCTTCCCGATTTTCATAAAAAAATTATCGAAATTAACGAAGAAGACCGAATAAAATATGGTTCCGACGTAAGTTTTGCCGGAGCGGGTTATTATAACAGGAAAAACGTTTTTGCCCAGCTTATCGATTTTAATTTCAAAATATGGGGAAGCGACTGGCATGCCGGACTGCCTTTAAGTTTATTGATTCAGGAAGGCGGCAGGAGGTTCACGGAAGAAGAAGCCGTCAAAATATATAACTATTCTAAAATAAATATAAATCTTCATTCTTCTATGTGGCACTGGGACATAAATCCGAACGGCGATTTTTTAAATCCTAGAGTTTACGAAATCTTAGCATGCGGAGGTTTTCAGCTTGTGGACAGGCGCAGGTATATGGAAGGAGTTTTTGAAGACGGAAAAGATTTAGTCGTCTTTGAAACGGTGGACGATTTGAGGAAAAAAATAAAATATTATCTTGCCAATGAAGAGGAAAGACTCGCTATAGCCGCTCACGGCAGGGAAACTGCCGTGAAAAACCATACATATGAAAGCCGCATCCGCGAGATGATGAATATAATACTTTTAGGTTCATACGAACAGATAAAATCTAAACTTGAAACCAGAAAGCAAAATATTTCTGAGCTCTTGAAAGAAACCGAAGGAAATAAAGAGCTTCACGACCTTATTATGCAGTTTTCCGGCAAGAAATCGCTTTCTATAAGAGATATGGCAGAGCGCATAAAAAGCGGAAAGGGCAGGCTGTCTAAGTCTGAAGCTATGATTTTAATGTTATGGGCGATAAGAACAAAATTAGCCAAACTCGAAGGGCTCTAATTCGGCGATGAAAAATATAATCATACTGAATCTTACCCGTATGGGCGACCTTATACAGTCCACCGCTCTTTTTAAAAAAATTAAATTAACCTATCCCGAAAGCCATGTTAAACTTATAATTTCTAGCGAATTTGCGGAGATTGCGCCGTTTCTGCCGTATATAGATGAAATTAAAGCCGTAGATTTTAAAGGACTGTCAGGGCTCTTGAAAGCAAACAATTTCGAATTTACTTTAGAAATTTTAAGAGCCTTAAATGCCATGTTCGACGGTATTTTAAACGTAAATTACGACCTTGCCGTAAATCTTTCCCATGACGAAATAAGCGCATATTTTCTTTATATATTAAATTCGTTAAAAAATATAGGCATATCCGTAACCCGAGAAGGAACTATAATATCTAACGACCAAATGATAGCCTATATATTTTCTGCCGTTAAAAACAGAAAGGTAAGCATTTTAAACCTCGTGGACATATATGAAAGAACCTTAAAAACAAAGCAGGGCGGCAATAAAACACACGTAAACAATATCTATTTGGATACAAAAAAAACAGACGGAGTCCATAAAGAACCTGACGCTTTAAAAAAATACGATATAGAAGAAAACGATACGGTTATTTCTTTCGCGATAGGAGCCTCGACAGAACTTAAAAAATGGCGTTACGATTATTTTGCCGAATTAGCAAAGATGCTTTTAGCCGGCGATTCAAAAATTAAAGTTGTTTTGCTTGGAGCAAATTACGACGTTAAAGCCGGCGGCTATATAGAATCTGCCGTTGCGGACGAAAGGCTTATAAACCTTACCGGTAAAACTTCCGTTTCAGACCTCGTTTACGTCGTCCGGCGCTCAAATCTTCTGATAACGCACGATACAGGAACAATGCATATCGGGGTTGCTGCCGGGACTAAATTAATCGTTATTTATACGGGAAACGTCGGTTTTCTGGAAACCGGACCATACGCCGAAAACCGCCTGCTTGTCGTGCCCGATATAGGATGCTTTCCGTGCGATTTTAATCTTAAATGTTTAAATCCGGTATGCCAGGGACTTATCAAGCCGGAATATATTTACGATATGTCGCTTATGGTTCTTGAAAAAGAAAACGGCTGCGCCGAAAAACTGTCTAAATATAAAAATAGCGGCATTATTCCGTATCTGTCGAGATTCGATTCGAAAGAATTCATAGATTTTTTTCCTGCCGTAAAAATTAAACTTAACTTTAAAGATTTGAAGCTAAAAATACTTAAATTAGCGCTCGAACATTATTACGAAGGAGATTTTTGGAAGATAGACGAAAACGAAATCGAACTTTTTCTTGACTGTTTTGAGGGCATAGAATATAATCTTAGCTTAGATGCGGGCGAAGAGTTAAAGACGGTAGAAAGCCTTATCTCTTTATGCGAAAGAGGCATGTCGGAGACAAAAAAAATGATTAATCTGGCTCTTCATGACCCTTTTAATTATAAAAAAATAGAGGAATATACCGGCAATATAAAATCTATAGATTTTGAATTAAAATATTTATCCTCGGTTTACGATGACCTGTCTTTGTTTAACCAGATTCACGTTATAAACCAGAACAGTTCCGTAAGCTATGATTTGTTCGGCCTTGCCGTCGATTCGCTTAAAAGTTATTCAAGATATAAGCTCCAATTAAATATATTTAAAAAAGTTTCAATGCTGTTTTTAGACAAGATTAAAGTTAACTTTAATTGTAAAACGGAGGAGTTAATATGAAATTATACGTTGACGGGAATTTGACCGATTCCGTTTCAAACGAGGGCAGTATGCACGATATTTTATACGGAGGGGACATAAAACGTTTTATTCCGGAAGGCAGGGTAATAAAAAATATAGTTATAAACGGAACCCAATACGACGATTTGATGCTGAACGCCGATAAATCTAAGGCTTTCAAGTTAGGAAACGCCGACGAGATTAAAATAGCCACTATGAGCCAGCTGGAACTTTTAAACGGTTCTATTGAAGCAGTTATAGCATTTTTAAACGAGTTTAAAGCAGGCATAGTAAAAGCGACGGATGAAATAAGGTGGGGAAACAGCGCCGGAGGGTTTAAGAATTTTTCCGAATATCTTAAAGGGCTAACAACGTTTATTCAGATTATGGAGAAAATATCGGAGTTTTTAAAAATAGATTACGACAGCCTTGTTTACGAGGGCAAAAGCGTCCAGTCTTATTTTAACGACCTCGAAAAAATTCTTGCTTCGGTTCTTTCGACTCAGGTGGAACAGGATTACGTTCTTCTTGCAGATATAGTCGAGTTTGAACTTAAGCCCAATATAGATATTTGGGAAAATATTTTGAAAGATATGAAAACTAAAATAAACGGCGCCTCCAATTCAGAAGGCAAATGACATTAAAAAAGAAAAGGATTATTGCGGTAATAGGGGTTCAGCGGAGCGGCACGAGCGCAATTACAAGGGGGCTTCAAGTTTTAGGGGTCAATCTCGGGAAGTTTTACGGACAGGATGTCGCCGGTCCGGATAACGAAAAAGGGTATTTCGAGGATTTAGAAATAAGCTTTTTAGACATAAGTATGCTGAATTCTATAGGTTATACGTGGGATAATCCGGTTTTGCCCGTATTCGACGACAATACGAAGCAGATTTTATCGGCTTTTTATCCTATTGCCGCAAATATCCTGCAAAGGAGGTTTGAATCGACCGATTTATTCGGTTTTAAAGACCCTTTAATCGCACGGCTTTTGCCTGTATGGAACGATATATTTAAAGACGAAGGGGCCGAAATATCTTATATAATAGCATGCCGCAATCCTTTAAGTTCTGCAAAATCTATGCAGAAAAGGGACGGGTTTGATATAGTTAAGGGCTGTTATATATGGCTCGGCTACATTACGGCTTCATTGATTTATTCGTCAGGCTATAACCGCATTGTCGTCGATTACGACGAGTTGATGAAAAACCCCGAAAAACAGCTCGGAAGAACGGCAGAACGTTTAAATTTGAAGTTTGATGCAGAGAGTCCGGAATTTATTGAGTATAAAGAATCATTTTTGAGCGAATCCTTAAGGCATACAAGTTTTGGCATATCCGACCTTGCCGCAAATGCGGAAGTTCCGCCTAAAATTGCCGAACTTTATGTTTTGCTTAAACGCATCGCAATGGATGAAATTTCCATAGACGGTATCGAAGCGGCGGCGAAAATTAATAAAATTTATTCATGGATGGAGGAACTCCGCTCCACGCTTTTATATATGCAGGCGCAATTCGACGCATTGCTTTATTTAAAAAAAGAGTCCGATAAAAAAGACGCAAAAATTGCCGAATTGACAAGAGACTTAGCGGCGACATCGTCATTCCTGCGTAAGCAGGAATCCAGAAATGTTTTATCAATCAACGAAACAACTAATAAATAGATATATGTCCCTAAAAGATCATTCAAACCAATGTATCGTTTGGCAAGAACATAAAATAAAAAGGAGCGACAGGGAAAAACTTAAAAACCAGAGAGGGTGCGTTTTGTGGCTTACCGGACTCAGCGGATGCGGAAAAAGCACCATTGCCAATTTACTCGAAGAGCGGTTAAACGAAAAAGGCCGCCATACATATCTGCTCGACGGCGATAATATAAGACACGGACTAAGCAGGGGGCTGGGGTTTTCCGAAGAAGACAGATTGGAAAACATAAAAAGAACCGCCGAAGCCGCCAAGCTTTTAGTAGATGCAGGAATTATCGTTATAGCATCTTTTATTTCGCCTTTAAGAGCCCACAGGCAGACCGCGAAGGAAATAATAGACTCCGGCGATTTCGTTGAAATCTTTATAGACACCCCTTTTCACGAATGCGTTAAGAGAGATGCCAAGGGCTGGTACAAAAGGGCGTTGAACGGAGAAATAGAAAGCTATACGGGCGTAGATTCTCCTTACGAAAAGCCGGAAAATCCGGATGTACATATAAAGGCCGGCAAATCTGAGGCTGAAGAAGCGGTTAAAACTATTATCGGGTTTCTTAATAATTTTAATATATAATTAAAGAATATTTAAACTTTTGAATATTTCATTAAAATTTAAAATAATAGCAGATAAATTTAAGGAATCCTCCGATAAAACCGAAAAATTAAAATCCTGCATTCATAGCGGAAACGCGGGAGACATAATATATTCCCTGCCGGCGGTTAAAGCCCTCGGAGCAGAACATTTTATTATGAATACCAGCAATGCTCCGGGATTCGGCGCAAGATTTTTAGACGAAAAAACCGCATTGTCTTTAATGCCGTTATTATTGAGCCAGCCTTACATTAAAAGGGTAAGCGTTGTTTTTATGCACAACCCGTTTCCGCCGTATTTTAAGACCGAAAACGGTATTTTTATAGTAACGCCGATTCCTTTAGAGTATATGGACGGATATTTAACGGAAGTAGATTTTATATTAGATAAATTCAGGTTGACCGATACTAATAACAATCATTTAGCTTTAAGCTATGCCCAAGTTTTCGGCTTAAGCCTTAATCCTGCGGAAAAATGGATGTTTATTGAAAATGACATCGAAAATGCAAATACCGGTAAAAAACTACCGAATATAGTTTTAGCGTTTACACCGAGATACCGCTCTAAAAATAAAGATTTCTGGGCGGCGGCGCTTGAGGGTTTTAAAAATAAATGCAATATTGCGGCAGTCGGAACCAAGAATGATTTTGACTGCGTTTCCGGCATTGCCGATAATTTTATTACCTGCGCTGATTTTTTAGAATTGGCAGATATTATAAACGGAGCCGGTTTGTTTATCGGCAACCCTAGTATGCCGTATGCCGTTGCGGAAGGATTAAAAGTTCCTCGTATAATAGAAATCCCGGACTTTCCAAGGAATGCTTATCCGCTTGGAATGGAAGGCTATATAGCTCCGGAGAGAGTAGGAGACGTTAAGAAAATTATAGAAAAAATACTTAGTATTTGAATATTTTTTAATATATAATTTAATTTAAAATAAAAACATATATAAGATATGAAGCATAATTTAAATACGGATAAATTTCCTTTCGGAGTAAACATATCTGGGTTTATTCAGTCGGAAAAAGGGCTCGGGTCGGCTGTAAGGTTGGGCATAGAAGCTGTTAAAGCAGCCCGCATTCCTTATGTTTTGAACAACATTAGCGATTTAGGCTCCGTTAATTCCGACACAACTTGCGATCCAAAAGATTTTTCTTCGGGCAATCCATATCTTTTTAATTTAATACACGTCAATCCCGACGTATTCGTAAATTTTGCCAATGAAGCTAACATGCCCTATTTCGACGGGCATTACAATATAGGCTATTGGGTTTGGGAGCTTGACGAATTTCCGGAAGAATGGGTGCGGCTGGCGTATTATCTCGACGAGATTTGGACGCCCTCCGATTTTTCTTTTCAGGCCGTTTCTAAGGCTATTTTAAAAACAGTAAAAATTCAGGTAACGAAAATTCCCTACTGTATTTCTTTATCGCCTTCGCCCGAAAATATTCCGATAGGAAAAGATGTTGTAAGGCGCGGTTTGAATATTCATCCAGACGTTTTTACGTTTCTTTTTATTTTAGACTTTCAGAGTGAAATAGAAAGAAAAAATCCTTTTGCCGTAGTCGAGGCTTTCAAGAA
This sequence comes from bacterium, assembly GCA_021800745.1. Next base: position 26,620 of record JAJYYS010000003.1, on the reverse strand, counting down.
AGCTTTTTTGCCCCCGGATAAAGCGATGCTCTTCCTGAAGACCTCGCATTCCGAATTTAATAAAAAAGAATTTTACCGGCTGTTAAACTCAGTAAAGGGTTATAACGTTACGATAGCGGATTCGGTTTATACGAAAGAGCAGGTCTATTCCTTAATGAACGCCTGCGACTGCTACGTTTCCCTTCACAGGTCGGAAGGTTTCGGCTTGACCATGACAGAAGCTATGGCTCTCGGCAAGCCTGTAATAGCTACCGGATATTCAGGTAATATAGATTTTATGAATAAAGATAACAGCTTTCCCGTCGGCTACAGACTCGTAGAAGTGGACGGCGATTACGGAGCCTATAAAAAAGGCAACGTATGGGCGGAACCGGACATCGACGAAGCGGCGGATTATATGCGGCGCGTGTTCGACAACAGGAGTGAAGCAGAAGATACAAGTACAAGGGGAGAATATTTTATAAAAAAATATTATTCGCCCGATAAAATAGGAGAATTATACGCAAAAAGATTGAATAAAATTATGATAGAGTGTGAATTTAACGCACTAAAACAAAAAAATGTTGAGGATAAACTGCATAGTATTTCCCCTGAAGCACGCGAGATTTATCTTAAATTAAAAGGTTTTTTAAGAAGTTAAAGAGTAAAAATACAAGAGAAATCTTGAGAGTAAAAATTTTAAAAATATAAATTAAAATATAAAAAACGGAAAAGTGCGGATAATATTGGATTTACAAGCATGTCAGAGCGTTAGTAAAGACAGGGGTATCGGGAGGTATTCTATGTCTTTGGCTAAAGCGATGGTAAAAAATGCAAAAGAGCATGATATAGGGCTTTTTTTAAACGAAAGTTTGCCGGACGCTCTTCAGTCAATCCGCAACGAATTTAAAGGACTTATTCCTGATAAAAATATATTTTTATTCAATCCTCCCTTGTCTGTTCACGAGGCTAATTCAGATAATTTTTGGCGGACGCGTTCCGCTGAAATTATCCGCGAATATGCGCTTTTTAATCTCAAACCGGATATTGTGCACGTAATGTCGCTTTTTGAAGGTTTGGTTGACGAGGCCGTCAGTTCTATAGGTTTTGCAAAAAAAATACATACCGCATTAACTTTATACGACCTGATACCTCTTGTAAATAAAGAAACTTATCTATCCGAACCAAAACACAAAAACTGGTATTACAGAAAACTGCAGTCTGTAAAAAATTCCAATATTATTCTATCTATATCGGAATATACTAAAAATGAAGCGGTTTCTGAACTTGGTATCTGCGAAGGTACGTCGGTAAATATTTCTGCCGGAGTAGACGATATATTTAAGCCATTAAATTTATCTACTGAGGAAAAGCAAATAATTAAAAAACATTATGAAATTAAAAAAGATTTCATAATGTACACTGGAGGAATTGATCCGCGTAAAAATATAGAAGGATTAATAGGTGCATACGCTAAATTGCCGCCGGAACTTCGTAAAGAACATCAATTAGTTATAGTATGCTCCGTTTCACCGTATGAACGATGCAATCTTGAGAATCTGTGTAAAAAAAGAGGTTTAGGGCAGGACGAAGTTATTTTTACAGGTTTCGTGAGCGATTTCGATATTGTCGCCCTTTATAATTTATGTAAACTTTTTGTATTTCCTTCTCTTTACGAAGGATTCGGGCTCCCGGCGTTGGAAGCAATGGCTTGCGGAGCCGCCGTAATAGGTTCAAACGCTACCAGTATACCAGAGGTAATAGGCAATAAAGACGCTTTGTTTTACCCCAATTCTGAAGAATCCATCGCTTTAAAGATTAAAGAAGCGCTTACCGACAAATTATTTTACGACATACTAAAAAAACATGGAATAAAGCAGGCTAAAAAATTTTCCTGGGATAAAAGCGCAAAGTCGGCTATTGCGGCTTTCGAGGACTTCCATAAAAATATAAAAAAAAATATTATCTGCCTGCCGCACTCCGAAAAATATAAACCTAAATTAGCATATATTTCGCCTTTACGGCCCTTGCAAAGTGGCATAAGCGACTACAGTTCAGAGCTTTTGCCTGAACTTTCTAAGTATTACGATATAGAGGTAGTTGTGGAACAAAAAGACGTTACGGACGATTGGGTTCGAGCTAATTATTCTATGAGAAATACCGATTGGTTCCGCAAGCATATAAAATTATACGATCGCGTTCTTTATCATTTCGGCAATTCTCAATTTCATATGTATATGTTTAAATTGATAGATGAAATACCCGGTGCGGTCGTGCTGCACGACTTTTTCCTAAGCAACGTTATTGAGTATATGGAAATAAATGGGTTTATTCCAAACAACTGGACTAAGGAACTGTATTATTCCCACGGATATAAAGCTGCTTATGAGCGTTTACATACGGCTTATAGGGTTGAAGTCTTGTTGGATTATCCAGTGAATCTTAACTTGATACATAAGGCAAAAGGCATTATCGTTCATTCGGATTATGCACGTAAATTAGCTGATAAATTTTATGGGGAAAATGCCTCGGCGAATTGGCATAAAATACCTCTTTTGAGATGTACACCTCATAAATTGAACAAAAATTTCGCAATAAAAAAAATAGGATTAGATGAGGATGATTTTATAATTTGCTGTTTTGGAATTATGAGGGAGACAAAACTTAACCATAGGTTATTAAACGCGTTTATTACTTCAACCTTGTCTAAAGACAAACATTGTAAACTTATTTTTGTCGGCAAAAATAACGACGATTATTATTATAGTAAAAATATCTCAGAAATAATTAAAGAGAGCGGCATAAAAGATAGGATTATTATAACCGGATGGACGGATATTGATACTTTTCGCGCTTATTTGTCTGCCGCCGATATTGCAGTGCAGATTCGCACTTCATCTAGGGGCGAAACTTCAGCATCTGTTTTGGATTGTATGAATTATGGGCTTCCCGTTATCGTCAATGCTAACGGTTATATGGCGGAACTTCCAACAAATTGTGTATTAATGTTGAAGGATGAATTTTCCGATGAGGAATTGGTTAACGCTATCGAAACGCTCAAGGAATATTCATCGAAACGGGCTGAATTAGGGGAAAATGCCTTTAATTATATAAGAGCCGAGCACAACCCTAAAAAATGCGCAGAGCTTTATATGGAAGCTATCGAAGAGATATATTCCGAGTCTGATAGACATTCATTAACAGTGGCGATAGCCAAAAAACTTAAAGGAGATGTTTCCGCTACAGGCTATGAAAAGCCGATCCGCGATATTTCTAAATCCATAGTGAAAACAATACCTTTAAAACCCAAAAAGCGGCAAATATTTTTGGATATATCGGTATTAGTCAAAATAGATGCAAAAAGCGGTATTCAACGGGTCGTTAAAAGCCTAATAAATGAACTACTCAAAAATCCGCCCAATGGTTATTATGTCGAACCTGTTTACGCAACTATGGAGCATGGTTATTTTTATGCTCGGGAATTTACGATGCGGTATTTAGACTGTCCTGATAAAATATTACAGGATGAACCTATAGAGTATAACTCAGGTGATATTTTTTTTGGACTGGATTTGCAACCGCATATTATGCTTAAAGATAAAGATTTTTATATAAAATTGCGGAAGTGCGGCGTTAAAGTGTTATTTCTTGTGTACGATATTTTGCCTGTTTCAATGCCCCAATATTTTTTACCTGAAACCAAGCCTATTTTTGAAAAGTGGCTCGAAGCCGTTTCTTCAGCAGACGGCGTCGTTTGTATTTCGCAAGAAACGGCCGACTGTATTTTGAAATGGCTCAAAGAAAACAAACCGGAAAGTTTAAGTTATTTTAAAATATTCTGGAATCATATCGGAACGGATATTAAAACTATAGGTGCACCGAACGAAGCGACGCCGGATATTTCAAAACATGTTATTTCCGATATATTGCGGCAACGTAGTTTTATTATAGTCGGAACATTATAGCCTCGTAAAGAACACAAACAAACCCTTGAGGCATTTGAACTGTTATGGAAAAATAATTCTGCCTAAATGGTCGGTAAGTTCCAAATCCATAAGTTTGGACAGATAATTACCCACCTGTTTTTGAATGCTTAATTCCATCATCTCGAATAGTTTCGCCGGTTCTTCTTTAATTTACGATACAGCAATGTTAAAATTCATTTGGATGTGCATACTTAAAATAATTAATTTAAATTGAAAGTTTCAATTAATATTTTATACGAGGTGCATCTATTTTGCCATAATCAGTTTATACAATTAATTATACACTACTCGTTTACTTTACCAAAAAAATGTATGTAAAAAAGCTCGTGGTACGAACATAATACCAACCTTATAGTTATTAGTAACTTTTTTATAATTTTTATACTGTTAAATATGTTCGCACCAATCTACTGGCAATTTTGGGTAAAAAAATGTCTTGATTAATTATATAGTTCCAAATCCCGATTTAGAAATTTATATTTTGCATAAACGACATTCGTTTATATCTGCATCTTTTGCCCACATCAAGGACAACATGCCTTGATAAACGCGGGCAAAAGATATGCAGGAATGACTGAACCGTGATTTAAATATTCACCCATTGGCTGTCCATTGGCGTCCGTATCAAAGACATGCTTCGATAGACACGGACGTCAATATCGTGAAAGCAGGAATCCAGTGTTATTCAGCATTGAGATATCTAAAATAGTTTTCTAAATCGGGATTTGGGTATAATATTTAGTATTGCTGAAAATAAAAAATTAATCTATAATTAATGATAAAAAATATAAAAAATGATTAAAAAAATCAAAAAAATATTAAAAAAAATATATCGCGCAACAAAGGATAGTCCTATTATCGGACACTTTGTTAGAATAGGAGGGGCTCTGATAAAACTTCCAGAATACAAACAGAGGCAGTTATTATTTGAAGAGCAACAGATACCTGTTATTTTAAGGTCTATATCAGAAATAAACACACGTCAATCTGCTACGGATGCAAAAATAGAGAATTTGCTTTTATCCGTACCTGAAATAATATCGAAAATAAACACACGTCAATCTGCTACGGATGCAAAAATAGAAAATATGTTTTTATCTATACCGGTTTCACTTAGGGAAATCACACGATACGTAGAAAATATGCGCAATAGTTCCGAATATGCTCTTAAAAGGATAGACAGCATAACCGACTCCACAGCTTATCTTTTAAGGAGGGTCGAATTTGTCCGCCGCGAGTTAATGTTTGAAATGCGCTACGGAAATTCTAAGCCTTTAACAGACGGCGATAATCTAAACGTTAAAACGCAGATAATATCCGTTGATAAATTGGCCGATTTCAGAAAAAAAGGCAATATTCGTTTGAACTTAGGATGCGGACATATTCCGCTTGACGATTATCTAAATATCGATATGAGGGTGCTACCCTCGGTCGATATAGTTTCCGAGGCCGAGAATTTACCGTTTGAAAAAGGCGAAGTAAACGAGATTTTTTCATCGCATTTATTAGAACATTTTCCGGCCGAGCAGCTTCGCAGAGAGCTTTTGCCTTACTGGTTTTCGCTGTTAAAACCGGAAGGAATATTCAGAGCGGTCGTTCCCGACGCCGACGGAATGATAAATGCTTATACCGGCAGCGAATACTCGTTTGAACAGATACGCGAAGTTACATTCGGAGGACAGGACTACAGCGGCGATTTTCATTTTAATATGTTTAATTCGCTGTATCTTTCTAAACTGCTTTCTGAAGCCGGGTTCGTAAAAATAGAAGTGGTTTCCGCAAACCGGGTAAACGGAGGCTGTAAAGAATTTGAAATATGCGCAAGGAAACCGGGAGCCGCAAGTTGAAGCAAGAATCCGAATACAGCCTGTTTCCAAAAGTATCCGTAATTATAAATACCGACGGCAGGGCCGATAGTTTGGCAATCTGCATAGAAAGCTTAAAATATTTGCGTTATCCTAATTTTGAAGTCGTAGTAGCGGCCGGCCCAACAAAGGACGGAACGCACGAGTTATGCAGACGGTATGCCGACTTTATCAAAATAGCCGAATGTGCGCACAGGAATCTTTCGATGTCAAGAAACATCGGGATTGAAATATCTTCAGGTGAAATTATCGCTTTTCTCGACGACGACTCTATACCGGAGCCGGAATGGCTTAACGATATAGTTCCGGCATTTCGGGACACCGAAACGGGCGTTGCGGGAGGTTTCCTGCACGACCATACCGGAAAAAATTATCAATGGACTTTCGGGACGTTAGATAGGCATGGAACCGCCGATACCTCATGGAAGCGTCCTGCGCCCGAGTTTAATTTTCCTTATAGTTTTAATTTTCCGCATGTAATGGGGGCAAACAGTCTTTTTAGAAGAGCCGCAATTATAGATGTAGGAGGTTTCGACGAAGAGTATGAATATTTTTTAGACGAAAGCGACATAATTTTAAGATGCGTCGATAACGGATGGAAAATTGCTCAACTTGATAAAGGATTCGTCCATCATAAATTTATGACTAGCCGAATCAGAAATGAAAAAAAGGTTTTGACAAGCTGGTATTCGATTATAAAGAATAAAGCCTATTTTTCTTTGGTAAACGATAGGGGCCATTCTACTTTGCAAAAAATATTAGATGTTTTAAGGCTTTCAATAGAAGAATTTAGAAAAAACGCTATGTGGGCCGTCAACGAAGGCCTGCTTAACCCCGGTTATATAGAAATTTTTGAAGACGAGGTCAACCGCGGGCTTATGGACGGGCTGAGCAGGGGCATCGGAGGAAAAAGAAAATTGCCGTCCGAAGAAAGATTAAGAGGACATCATAGTTTTAAGCGTTTTCATCCTTTGCTTGAATCCGAAAAACAGCGCTGTTATGTTTTTTTGAGTAAAACGTATCCGCCTGGAAGCATAGGAGGCATAGGCAGATATATACATTGTCTTGCGCGAGAAATAGCCGGTTTTGGACATCAGGTTCATGTTCTTACGACAGGGCACAGCCACGATACGGTTGATTTTGAAGAGGGCGTTTGGGTGCATAGAATATGCCCTAAAAAATCCGTTTCTCCAGAAGGTTTAAAAATTCCGCAGCATTTATGGGATTATTCCGACACGATGTATAACGAAGCCTGCGAAATTGAAAGCCGTCGTCATATAGACTGCGTTTACGCGCCGATATGGGACGTCGAAGGGATTGCTTTTTTGGAACGGCGCAAATTTAAGCTCGTAACAAGCTTGCAGACTACAATGGCTTTTTATTTAGATTCTAATCCGGATAAAACTGCGGATAAAGAGTTTATGAATAACTTTGCTAAGCCGGTAATGTTTCTCGAGAAAAAACTTATGACCGAGAGCGACGGCATACATGCAATAAGCAGGTCTATCGCCGAAGAAATCGGCAGGGTTTATAAAATTGATTTTAAAGACGAAAACGTTAATTTTATTCCTCTCGGATTAGATGACTGGACGGATTTAAAAAACGGACAAGCAAGTTTTAACGATTCCGATTATGTTATAAGGATTGCGTTCATCGGAAGGCTTGAATCCAGAAAGGGTATAGACGTATTTCTGGAAACAGTTCCGGACCTGATTAAAAAATACGAGAATGTCTATATCGATATAGTCGGCAACGATAAAATAAATACTTTCGGCGGATATACTTTTAGGCGGTTATTCGAGGCGAAACATCCCGAACTTGCAGGGCATCCCAGAATAGTTTTTCACGGCGAGGTTAACGATAAAAGCCTGCGTAATTTTTACTGTTCATCCGATATTATTGTCGCGCCGTCAAGATTCGAATCTTTCGGTCTGGTGCATTTAGAGGCTATGATGTACGGAAAACCTATAATAGGGTGCAGCATAGGAGGCATGAAAGAAATAATAGAAGACGGATTAACGGGTCTGCTTGCGGAACCGGGCAATGCGGCTTCGCTTCGCGGTCTTATAGAAAAGTTAGCAGAAGACCAAGAACTCAGGCTTAAATTAGGCGTAAACGCCCGTAAATCATATCTTGAAAAATATACTGCAAGGAAAATGGCCGAGGGCGTTATCCGCTTTTTAGAAAGGTATTCGGTAAATTTTGATAAATAAATGAAAAAAAAGTATTTTGAAATCGCAGATACAAAAAAATAAAAAAATAACCTATGTAAATTCAATATGCGTTAAACACAATGCTATTTCAGAATGCATAAATAAGAGATAGTGTGGCTTTTGAAGAATCCGGCGGATATAATGTCAAGTTATAAGTTTATAAGTGTGATTTTAATTTTCTAATGTTTGATGTTTAAAAATTAACAATATATTACTAAACTTTTTCTTTGTGTAAAATAGTTTGAAAATAACGGCGTAGGAATGTATATATAAAGTAGGAGACGATAAATAAAAATGGAAAACGTAAAAATATTGCCTAAAGGACAGATTACTATTATATGTATAAATCTGGTAGATATTAAAAATAATTAATAATTTTATTCTTGGTGAAAATAATTTATAAGGATTCCGTTTACATCAAGAAAGAGAGAGGCCATAGAGTGGACAGAATCATTAGCAATATAAAATAATATATAAATTTTGAAGAGACCGTTTAAAATTTCGTGTCAGTCTGGTATAATCTAACATTATACAAGGAGACTGACAGATGAAGCAAAGAGCCGAATCTATTTTCCAAGAACTTAAGAAAAATTCCGCATTCGACTTTAACCAGGCGGTTAAAGATTTAATGTCCTGCAAGAAGCTGACCGGAGAAGACGGAGTCCTTACCCCTCTAATCAAAGAACTGGTAGAAACAGCCCTCATATTCTTTTGCTGAAAAGCAGTGCTTTTCAAAAGCATGCAAAAGAATATATGCCGAAGTAGAATCTCATATAGCCGAGGACGCTCTTTCCGGCAAAGCCAACAGAAGAAACGGCTATAATACCAAGACCGTAAAGACCCATTCCGGCTCTTTCATATTTCAATCCGTGTTCATAAACGCATGCCGTTTATACGGATTGAAATGTGGATACTCCCCGTGACAGAAGCGGCTCTTTCGAACCGCAGATGGTCAAAAAACACCAGACTATGCTGTCAGACGAGATAGAAGAAAGGATACTTTCTATGTACGCCTTAGGTCTTAGCTATGCCGATATTTCCAAACATATTCAGGAAATTTATCAGATTTCTATATCTTCAGCTACTATTAACGCCATAACCGATAAAATCATAGAAAAAGTAAGAGAATGGCAGTGTCGCTGGCGGTGTTAAAATGACCCATATGGCGCTTTAGAATTGACCCACTATGTGATAAACTCCATTCTTAAAAAATTATTAAGAATAAGGAGTTATCGCAATGATTTATCAGGAGGTCGTTATGGAAATTTCTTCTCTTTTTAGGCAGGGCTACTCCAAAAGGGAAATAGCAAGAAGCTTAGGCATAAGCAAAAACACCGTTAAAAAGTATTTAAGCGGCGAAGAAACCGCTTTTAAACCAAGAAGCTATAAATCCAAGTTAGATCCTTTCAGGGATTACGTAGAAGAAAGGATAAAAAGCTCCTCTCCGCACAGGTTGCCGGCCACTGTCTTATTGCGCGAAATCCAGGATATGGGTTATTCCGGCAGATATACCATACTTAAAGACTTCCTAAGGCAGTTTTACCCCGCGCACAAAGAAGTGTTCGAGCGTTTCGAGACGAAGCCTGGCTTTCAGATGCAGGCGGACTTTACTAACGTTAAATTCAAAGATGCATCTTTTTACGCCTTCGTCGCCGAACTGGCCTTCAGCAGGTATTCCTTCGTCAAGTTTACCGCCGACATGCGGCTTGATTCATTCATAGTCGCGCACAAAGAAGCCCTCGAGTACTTCGGGGGAGTTCCTTCTACCTGTTTATACGATAACATGAAGACCGTCATACTTTCAAGAAACTATTACGGCAACAATATCCACAAGTATAATCCCGCGTTTATTGATTTCTGCAGACACTACGGCATAGTTCCCCGCGTATGCAGGCCATACCGCCCGCAGACCAAGGGCAAGGTGGAAAGATTTATGGATTACCTTAAAAGATGTTTCTTTGTTCCCCATGCGAGCCTTCTGTCCCAGGGCGGAATTGACATTACGGTGGAAAGCGCTAACAATCTAGTATTAAACTGGCTTGAAAATACCGCCAATAAAAGGATACACGGAACCACCGGCAAAAGACCTCTGGATATGTTCGAGACGGAAAAAATATACTTGACGAAGCTTCCGCCTTCCGGATATCCAGTGCCGGAAGCTAAAAAATTGGATTTTTTAAGGACTATAAAAATAGCCGTAACAGACCTTAAACCGTATGATTTTTTGACTGGAGGCACATATGCTGACTGAAGAAATGTTGAAAGATAAATGCCTGAAGCTTAATCTTTTAACCGTAGAAAAAGAATATGCCTCCGTAGCGCAGAAATCAGCCGAGGAGGGGAAAAGCTACGCCGATTTTCTGGACGAACTTTTAGGACTGGAAATAAATAATAGGGATTTAAGAAGTAAAAGTACGCTTATGAAGTTCGCCGGATTTCCGTCGGTAAAAACGGCCGATCAGTTTGATTTTTCCCTTTCGGCAATATCCAGAAAGCAGATAACGGAACTGTCGGGTCTTACTTTCCTTAAAAGAGCCGAAAACGTCATACTGTTAGGCCCCTCCGGCGTCGGCAAGACCCATATGGCCATATCGTTGGGCTACCTTGCCACCCAGGCTAAATACCGTGTGCGCTTCATAACAGCCGCAGATTTAGTGCTGAACCTCGAAAGGGCGATGAAGCAGGATAAGTTCGAACAGGCCTTCAAAGGACTGGTGGCATATCCTTCCCTTCTTATAATAGACGAACTCGGATATCTTCCGATGACGGAGGAAAACGGCAACTTTTTGTTTCAGGTAATATCAAAACGCTACGAGAAGTCTTCCACTATCATAACTTCGAACCTGCCGTTTTCCTCATGGGACAACATGTTCGCGGGGAACAAGGCACTTACCGCAGCCATAGTGGACAGGCTCGTGCACCACTCGCACATTATTAATATAACCGGTGAAAGTTACCGGCTTCTGGAGAAAAGAAAAGCGGGAGTAATAAAATAAAAAGGTTTTTAAGGAGGGGGTACCCCCTCCTTAAATTAATTTATCATAAAGATTATGCGTGAGGATTATAAAATAAATTTAAATTAACCCGGTGGGTCAAATGTATTCCGCCATATGGGTCAGTTTTATTCCGCTATTGACAGCAGTCCCGCCCATTAGAAAGGATTTATCCTTTCGTCTGGTTAGATGCCATACACTACAATATTAAAGAAGACGGCGTTTACGTCCATAAAGCCGTATATACCGTCTTAGGAGTGGATTTAACCGGCAAAAAAGACGTCTTAGGACTCTACATATCGGAATCCGAAGGCGCAGCCTTCTGGCTTTCCGTTTTAACCGACCTTAAGAACAGAGGCATAGAAGATATTCTCATTGCCGCCGTCGACGGGCTTAAAGGCTTCCCCGAAGCTATTAAATCCATATTTCCGAAAACCGAAGTACAGTTATGCGTAATCCATCAGATAAGAAACTCACTTAAATACGTTGCCTCTAAAAACCAGAAAGAGTTTATTCAGGATTTAAAGCCCGTTTATAAAGCTATAAATAAAGAGACGGCGGAATCCGAACTTTTAAAATTAGAAGAAAAATGGGGGAAGAAATATCCCGTCGTCATTAAATCATGGAAGGATAAATGGGATAATCTCTCCGCTTATTTTAAATATCCCCATGAAATAAGAAGGATAATCTATACCACCAATATTATAGAATCCGTTCACCGGCAGTTCAGGAAGCTCACTAAGACAAAAGGCGCGTTCCCAAACGAAAACTCCCTTTTGAAACTTCTGTATTTAGGAATACAGAATGCTAAAAAGAAATGGACTATGCCGGTCCAGAACTGGGGTCTTACGCTTTCCCAACTGTCGATATTTTTTCCGGACAGGATAGAAAAATACCTGTAATACGGTAATGCTAAAGGTATTTTAGGACTTAAAATAACAAAAAGCCATTATTGAAAAAGCTGTCTATTAACCTTGACCAACTTTTACGGCGGCGATGAATATTTTTAATTTACAAACAAAAAATATGATATAATTTTTACAAATTAACCAATAAAAAATCAGACTGGCACGAAATATCTAACGCTTCCATTTTGAGTATTATTTGTTAACATTATGATAATTATACTATAATGAAAATCCTATTAATTGTTCCCAAAATTAGTACAAAGGGTAATCATATTTTTCCTATAGGGCTTCCTTATATTTCTTCTTCTCTAAAGAAAGCTGGCTATGATGTCCATTGTTTAAACTTGAACAACTTTCGAGGATCGGCAGAAAGTGTGGTTGCCAAGACTGTTGCTTATATAAGGCCGAATGTTGTCGGAACAGGTGGTTTGTCGGTACATTACAATCTTGTTAAAGAAGTGGTTTCTGCTACGCGACTTGTATTGCCAGTAGCAAAAGTGATTGTAGGGGGAGGGATCATTTCAAGTGAACCGGAATTAATGCTTAAAGCGCTTGATGCCGACTTTGGAATTATTGGCGAGGGAGAGAAAACAGTAGTTGAATTAATACAAGCTATTAAGTATGGTTTAAATCTGTCTGAAGTGAAAGGCATAGTTTATAAATATGATTCTGATGGTGTAATAAAAATAATCAAGACTCCTGATAGGCCTCCCATCAAATATCTTGATGAATTGCCTTGGCCTGATTACGAGGGTTTTGGCATAATGGAACATTTAAATTATCAAAGAATTACCGATTTTGCCGTTCCAATTTCTTCACCTACAATAAAGCCAAGAATGATTGAAATGATTTCAAGCCGTTCATGCCCTTATGACTGCTCTTTCTGTTTTCATCCATTAGGAAAAATCTATAGAGAACGGTCATTGGATAATTTTTTTCAAGAATTAGAATATTTGATATCAAAATTTGATATCAATGCACTCGCAGTTCTTGATGAGTTATTTGCGGTAGATAGACAACGACTATTAGAATTTTGTACAAGAATTAAAAAATATAATTTAAAATGGATGGTCCAGTTGCGTGTTGATATAGTATCGGAAGACATTCTTGATTTAATGAAAGATTCAGGATGTGCAGGTATATCTTATGGAATTGAAAGCATAAGCGAAAATGTATTAATGTCTATGAAGAAGAAGATAAAACCTTTAGATATTGAAAAGGCATTAAATATGACGTATATAAAAAAAATTAATATTCAAGGTAATTTTATTTTTGGCGATACATCAGAAACATATCAAACTGCTATGGAAACTTTAAAATGGTGGCTTACCCATAGAAAATTTCAATTAAACCTTGCTTATATTTCACATTATCCGGGGACAAAAATATACCGTGATGCTATTGCAAAAGGCATTATATCAGATAGCTTGGCATTTATTCAATGTGGATGTCCTCCCATAAATACTACCTCAATGGATGATTCAACTTATAAAAATTTAACTGATTGGATTGTTTTCTTGCACTACGTTTTAATTATACCGGCCAGATTAATTAGCTATGAATTAGCAGATACTATGGATCAGCAAAGAGGTAAATCATACAGCATAAGCTGTATATGTCCACACTGCGGCCAGTATAATTTTTTTCCTTCGTTACCGGTTGATGAAATATTTAATGACCGCAAAACTTTTCGACTAGCTTGCAATGAATGTGCACAAAGATTTGATATTCCAAAATTAATTCCAGAACCTAATTTTGATGATTATATAAATTTATTATTTGACTTATCCGTCCAATCATTTCAAAATAATAATTTATCCTATTCGATTACTTTGCTCAATAAAATTATTAGCATAAACAAGAATCATTCTAAGGCCTATTATTTATTAGGAGAAATTTGCTACATAAATGCAGACTATATAAACGCTTTCAGATTAATTAGCCAAGCATTGAGAATAGACCCTACTTTTCCGTTTTACCACAGACTATTTGCTGATATACTTGTAAAGCTTCATTTAAATGATGATGCAAATATATTTTATAATCAAGCTGAAATATTAGATAAGGCTTTATTAAATTCAAATTTATAACTAATTATGAATCATAAAATCAATGTTATTGAATATTTATTTAATTAATAGAGACAATAATGAAAGAAAAATAAAAAATATTTTATATTATAATTTAATGGCCAATAATTGGTCGAAAAATTTGCAAATAATCCGTAAAATAATATTGGAAGCAGAACAAAAGATTACAATAAAATCATGATTAATGAACTTTTGCTTTCATTTGCTATACCAACATGGAACAGAAACAGAGAGCTCAAGGAATGTTTAGATAGTATTGTTTCGCAAATAATTGAAGTTGACAATAGCGTAGAAATATTTATTTCCGATAATGCGTCAGAAGATGAAACTTCAAGCATATTAGCTGAGTATTCTGAAAAATATCCATTTATTAGATATTCAAGAAATGAAAATAACCTGGGTTTTGATTTAAATCTAATAAATGCCATTGAAAAATCAAAAGGAAGGTATGTTTGGATGTTTGGGGATGATGATATATTGGCATGCGGTGCATTAAAAAAAATATTGTCTATAATAGATGAATATAATCCTGATTATATATCCGTTAATTTTTATCAGTGGATACAAAACGGCGATTCAAAGGAAATAGTTACGAATGAAATACTCCAAATGGTTAATACAGATATTAGCAATGTAAACTTCAATCAATTTTTAATGATAAGAAATTGTGGCGTGTCAGGATTTTTGTCGTCAAGCATTGTAAAAAAAGCCGTCATAAATTTACAAGAAGTAAAATCTGATATAGCAAAAATTATATTATTCCCTCATCTTGAGATTATAGCACAAGCTATGTCGAACAATAAAGGATTTGTAACATCTTATTATTGTGTTGGACAGCGAAAGAATAATGGAAGAGAAGTGAGTACCATATTATTTTTAACATCATTCCCGGCAGCATTTAAATTCGTGTTTGATAAATTTGGAGTAGAAAGCAAAACAAGAGAATATATATACAGTGGTATTATAGAGATGTTCTTATCCCCCTTATTATATCAAAAAACCAAGATATTAGAAGGCAAAAATGAAATCGACCTCAATCCAATACCATTTCCATTCCAGTATTTATCGATGTTGGTTCAAGATAGAAATTTAATATCTAATGCAATAATAGAAAGAGATATTATAATTTCAAAAGCAAATAGATATTTTGAACTTATTTCTGAGCAAATAAAAAGAAAAGATTCTGAAATTAAAAATCTTAAAGAGGATATAGAAGAATATAAGCAAATTATAAAAAATTTAGATGAAGCCATAAAATATAAAACTGATTTAGAGTTATAAGTATTTAATTTTATTGTTAAATTTTATTTAATAAAAAAAATAAGTGCTAATGGAAGAATAAAGCTTCAATTCAAAAATTTTTTCGATAAGCAAAAAATATGCTTCAATATTTACTAAAAATATGAAGAATTTTTTTATTTCTCCCAAAGCTACCCTAAAAGTGATATGAGTGATTAAAGAACATTTTATTTATAAAAGAGGCTAAATGGATTTAGAAAATTTGCGAAATAAAACCATTAAAATAAGAGAAAGGATATTGAAAATGCATTTCAAATCCAAAGAATCTCATATCGGCTCGGCATTATCAATAGTTGATATTTTAGCAGTTCTTTATTTCAAAATTTTAAACATTAATCCATCAAATTCTTGTTATATAAATAGAGATAGACTGATTATAAGCAAAGGGCATGCGGTCTCAGCTTTATATGCCGTTTTGTCCGAATGTGGTTTTTTTGAAGAAAGTTTATTAGATTCTTTCGCAGAAAATGGCAGAAATATCTCAGTTCACCCAGAAAGGTTTTCAATTCCGGGTATTGAGGCATCTACAGGTTCCTTAGGTCATGGATTATCCATGGGTGTTGGTATTGCTTGGTCTGCCAAAAAAGATAAAAAAAGTTATAAAACATATATTCTTATGGGTGATGGGGAATGCGAGGAAGGTTCAGTTTGGGAGGCTGCTATTTCGGCTTCAAGGTTTAAGTTAGATAATTTAATTGGAATAATAGATAAAAATAAGTGGCAGGCTTATGATAGAAGCAATGAAATACAAAACCTTTCATTGCTAAAATCAAAATGGGAAGCATTCGGATGGAGTTGTATAGAATTAGATGGACATAATTTACAAGAAATGATCCAAATTTTTAAGAATATACCATTTGAGATAAATAAGCCTTCAATGATAATAGCTGATACAATTAAAGGAAAAGGAATTTTAGATATAGAAGATAAGATGGAGTGGCATTATAAATGTCCTAATGTCGACGAGTTTAAAAAATTTATAAAATCTTTAAGATAAATTAATGAGAAAATCATTTGTTAAAAAAATAACTGAATTAGTTCAAAGAAATAAAAATATTTATCTTCTTACTGGAGATTTAGGATTTTCTGTTTTCGACGAATTTAAAATTAGATTTCCAGACAATTATATTAATGTTGGCATATCAGAAGCAAACATGATTGGTATGGCTGCTGGTATGGCAATGTGTGGTAAACAAGTTTTTGTTTATTCAATAATTCCGTTTATAACATTTAGATGTTTGGAGCAAATTAGAAATGATCTTTGTCTTCAAAATTTACCTGTAAAAATAATAGGAGTTGGAGAAGGACTTTCTTATGGAACATCAGGTCCGACACATCATTCAATAGAAGATATAGGGGTAATGTCTAGTTTGCCAAATTTAGTGATTATTTCTCCAGGTGATCCATTGGAGGTGGAAAAAGTAATAGAACAATCTTTAGATTTGGGTTCGCCTTGTTATATAAGGCTGGGTAAGAGCGGAGAGGAAAATATTAATTTTCCGGAATTGAATTTAAAAATTGGCAAAGGTAATATTATTAAGAGAGGTAATGATATTGCTATTTTGACAACCGGCAATATGCTAAGCACTGCTGTTAAAGTACTTAATGAATTAGAAGAGGAAGGTATATATCCAACATTGGTTAGTATGCATACAATAAAGCCTTTAGATGAAGATTTACTTAAAGATATATCGACGAGAATACAAGAAATATTTATTATAGAGGAACATATATCATCTTGCGGACTTTGTAGTAGAATTGCCTATTTTTATTTCAAAGAAAATATAAAAGTTAATTTAACTTGCGTAGGCTTGCCAGATAATTTTGTTACTTTAATTGGTAATCAGGAATTTCTAAGAGAAACATATGGACTAAACGCAAAAAGCATAAAGAACAAAATATTGCTCAAATTAGGAAATTAAGAATCTTTTCTATTCAGGCTGATACATTATTTATAACAAGAGGTCATGATTTGGACATTCTTATAACCGGCGCAAATGGTTTTATAGGAAAAAATTTAACAGAGTATCTGGTTAATAATCCTTATTATAAAATTTATTCTCCACCGAGCAAAGAATTAAATTTAATTGATGAAAACAGCGTAGATGAATATATAAAATTAAATCACATAGATTTTATTGTACATGCGGCAAATAAGGGTGGCGGACGGGATACTTTAGATATGAAAAATATTGCAGAATATAATTTGAGAATGTTTTTTAATTTGGCGAAACATGAAAAAAAAGTAAAAAAAATTATCAATTTCGGTTCGGGGGCGGAATACGGTAAACATAAGCCAATTATCAGCGCTAGAGAAGAGGATGCTTATTTAAATTTACCTCTTGACGAGTATGGTTTTTATAAATCAGTGATATCGCGTTACATTGAAAAAGCTGACAATATGATTAATTTAAGAATTTTTGGCTGTTATGGAGAATATGAAAATTATCGTTATAAGTTTATTTCCAATGCTATCGTAAAAAATTTGTTTCATTTGCCTATAACTATAAACCAGAATGTTTTTTTTGATTATATATATGTAAAAGATCTAGTTAAAATGATTGCATACTTTGTTGAAAATAATACAGATCATAAATCCTATAATATTACAAGAGGCGAAAAAATTGATTTAATTACCATATCTAACTTAGTTAATGAACTATCAGATTATAAATCAGAAATTATAGTTTTAAATAACGGCTTGAGTAACGAATATGCCTCAAATAATGAAAGAATTTTAAATCAGATGAATGGATTTGAATTTACATCTTATAAAGATGCAATTGTCAAAATGATAAAATTTTATAAATCTATTATTAGTAAAATTGATAAGGAAGAGATTATAAGTGATAATTATTTAAAACACTGCAAGATAAATAAATAATTTTGATATATTAAAATTATGATATTATAGATGATAGATTTTATTACATGCAAATATATATAAATATTTATCCTTCAAACAAAGTTATCATCTTTAAATTATATAAAAGTATCAAGTATTATTACATAAAATTTGTTTCAAAAATCCCCTAATTTTTTTTAATATCAAATTTATATCGCCATTTTTTATACCTGGCCATACACCTATCCAGAACGTTGAATTCATAACAGTATCAGTATTTTGGATCATTTTATAATTTGATCCAGATAAATTTGTAGATTTTAATATGCCTGAATTTCTTATTCTGAGTTTTATTTTGCTGTTTAAAATGGCAGGCTGTCTCAGTATGTTGCCCGCGAAAAGATGCCTTGTTCCGATGTTGTTGGATTCAAGGAATTTGACAAGGTCTATTTTATTAAACGCTTGATTCTGTTTTACCGTTATAGGAAAACCGAACCAGGAAGGTTCGGAACCAGGAAGATGCTCAGGCAGTATTAAATACTTTTCGATTCCTTTTATTTTTTTTAATCCTTTTAGCATTATATCGAAGTTTTCTTTCCGCTTTTCTATGAAAGCAGGAAGTTTATCTAACTGAGAAACGCCGATGGAAGCCTGCCAGTCAGTAATCTTAAGATTATATCCAAGATGCGAATAAACGTATTTATGGTCGTAACTTGTCGGTAAGCCGCCGAATTGCCGGTTAAATCTGTTTTTGCAGGTGTCGTCTTTACCCGGTTTGCACCAGCAGTCTCTGCCCCAGTCTCGTAACGATAGTGCTATGGAGTATAATTCAGGGTCGTTTGTCATAACGGCTCCGCCTTCTCCCATAGTAATGTGATGGGCTGGGTAAAAACTAAGCGTAGATATGTGTCCAAATGTTCCGGTATAGCGTCCTTTGACCTTTGAACCGAGAGCATCGCAATTATCTTCTATCAGCCACAAATTATGCTTATCTGCAATCTTTAAGACTTTTTCGACGTCGAACGGATTGCCGAGGGTATGGGCTATAAATATAGCTTTGGTTTTGGGGGTTATAGATTCTTCAATCTGAGACGGGTCTATATTGTAAGTTCCTAATTGAATATCGATAAATACCGGAATTAATCCGTTCTGTATTATAGGGGCTATAGTTGTCGGGAAGCCAGCCGCTACGGCAATAACTTCGTCGCCTTTTTTGAGCCTTTTTTTATTTAACCTCGGAGATGTTAGGGCTGTAAGCGCGATTAGGTTTGCGGATGAGCCGGAATTTACGGTTAAGGCGTATTTTATATTTAAAAATTCAGGCAGTTTTTTTTCGAATTCGTCGTTAAACCTGCCGGCGGTAAGCCACATATCGAGAGACGAGCCTATCATATTGCCTAAATCTTTTTCGTCTATGATTTTTCCGGAAGCAGGAATATATTTTGTTTTGGAAGTTTGAGTTTTTTGTTCTGAAGCAATTTGATTTGATTTAAAATAAAGTCTGGCGGATGCCTTTACCAAATTACGTAATATTATGTCTTGATTTTCTGCGGAAACCTGATGAGAAGTTATAGCTTCGATATTGTTAATTTTCTTTATGATATCAGTAATGTCGGCAAGGCTATTTTTGTCTTTATCCATTTTATTCCCCGTCCCAAACTTTCCATGCGGCATTGCCGGTTTCCCACATCTGGTTTAACTGAGACTTGTCTCTCTGGGTATCCATGCACTTCCACAAGCCTTTATGCTTATATGCAAGGAGATTGCCTTCCTTGGCGAGTTTTTCTAAAGGCTCCCGCTCAAAAATAGTCGTGTCGTTTTTTATGTAGTTTATTATTTCCGGTTGCGCCACAAAAAATCCACCGTTAATCCATGCGTTATCGCCCTTTGGTTTTTCGAGAAATTTTATTATTGCATCGGTATTTTGGTCAATGTCTAAAGAACCGAAGCGGCCTTCCGGCTGAACGGCAGTCATGGTCAATAACTTTTTATTTTTTTTGTGAAATTTCAGGAGCTTTTCGATATTTACGTCGGATACGCCGTCGCCGTAGGTAAGAAAAAACGGCTTGCCGTCTATGTAATTTTTTACCCTTTTTATTCTTCCGCCGGTCTGGGTGTTTAAGCCGGTATCCACGAGCGTAATTTTCCATGGTTCGGCTTTGCAGTTATGGACTTCGATCGAGTTATCCGCTAAGTTTATTGTAACGTCGGACTGATATAAAAAGTAGTTCGCGAAATATTCCCTTATCATATTTCCTTTATATCCGAGGCATATAATAAATTCGTTAAAGCCGTAGGAGGAATATATTTTCATTATGTGCCACAATATCGGCTTGCCGCCTATTTCTACCATCGGTTTAGGGCGCAATTCGGTTTCTTCCGAGAGTCTTGTTCCGAGTCCGCCTGAAAGGATTACTGCTTTCATATGAAATATTATCGGTTATTTTAAGAGTTAAATTAAGCGGTTTTTAAATATAAAAATTAAAAATTAATAGTAGTATGATATAATTTTTTTAGATTAAAAACAAATTATAGAAATAGGGCGGATTATATTGTTGAACGATATTAAAAATACTAATAATTTTAATAATTTCAACGGTTATTTTAGAAGCAAAAAAATATTAATTACCGGCCATACCGGCTTTAAGGGTTCCTGGCTTTCTATATGGCTTTTAAAGCTCGGCGCCGAAGTTGCAGGCTACGCCTTAGGCCCATATACGCCAAATGATAATTTCGTTCTTGCGCGCCTGTCTGAAAAGATGTCCGATATAAGAGGAGATATAAGGGATTTTAATAAATTAAATTCCGCAGTAAATAATTATAGGCCGGAAATAATATTTCATCTTGCCGCTCAGCCGTTAGTCAGGGAGTCTTATAAAACACCTCTTGAAACTATAGAAACTAACGTTACCGGCACCGCAAACGTCCTCGAGGCTTTCAGAATGTCTGAAAGCGCGAAAATCCTCACAGTCATAACTTCCGATAAGTGTTACGACAACAAAGAACAGCTTTGCGGATACAAAGAAACCGACCCTATGGGCGGATACGACCCTTACAGCGCAAGCAAGGGCGCGGCGGAGTTAATTTCTTCGGCTTACCTGAAATCCTTTTTTAATCCTGAGGATTTTAATGTTAGCAGACTCGGCATGGGCAAGGCAATGGCAACAGTCAGGGCAGGCAACGTCATAGGCGGCGGAGACTGGGCTAAGGACAGGCTTATACCTGACTGCGTAAGGGCAATAGAAAAAGGCGAGCCTATCGAAGTAAGAAATCCCCGTTCGATAAGACCATGGCAGCATGTTTTAGAGCCTCTTTCCGGCTACCTGCTCCTGACTTCCAAAATATTAGAAAACCCTAAGATATACTCCGGCGCATGGAATTTCGGACCTTTTCAGGATTCTACCGCAACCGTTAGGGAAGTAGTGGAGAAAGCAATAAAGTATTACGGCAAAGGCGAATGGAAAGACGTTTCCGGCGGAACTGACGCAGGCGGCGGTGCAGCCGTCGAACATAACGAAGCTAAATCAAATCTTAATGCCGAATCCGCCCTGCATGAAGCCAAACTTTTAAGCCTTAACATCGATAAAGCGGTCTCCGTTCTCGGCTGGAAGCCAAAGCTCAGCATAGATGAAGCCGTAAAGCTGACAGTAGATTATTACAAACGCTGCCGCGATGAAGACGTTTACGAATTATGCGGTAAGCAAATCGGAATGTATGAGGAAAAGATTTAAGAATAAAAATCTTTGACATAAAAAATAGCTATAATAGCCTTTGCCTATAGTTAATTAAGGATATGTTTGTTCGAGATGTCAAAATTCGTTAACGCATACTATTTTATATCCCTCCGGCGTCGGTAAGGCGCATATGTCCATATCGTTGGGCTATCTTGCCACCCAGGCTAAATACCGTGTGCGCTTCATAACAGCCGGAGATTTAGTGCTGAACCTCGAAAGGGCGATGAAGCAGCTTGATTTTGCATATAAATTATATAATATTATAAAAAAAGGGTAAAATCATATTTCCGTTTTTATTGATTTTAGGAGGAAATTTTTTAGCCCTTAAAACCGCCATTTTTAAAAGTAAATTTTCTTTAGATATTTTTCTGTTTCTATGCCCTTTTTTATCGAAAGGATATAGCCCAATTTTTACCAATTCAGGTTTTTTTGATTTTATTATTAATTTAATTTCGTCATAATCCCATATTTGGTCCATTTTTTTTAACCTCGTAAGCTATTTTATTTTTTGCTTTTTTTAAAATATCCGAAATATTTTCTTCCAATGCTCTTTCCTTTAAGTATTTTTTGTCTATTTTTTTATCGTAATTATATAATAAAACCAGTCCCCACCTGAAATCTTCTTTAATTTTCCAAAACTTAAAACTGCAAAATCTGTCTATTATCAAGTCTTCCACGGTGATTAACGTTATTGCCGTATTATCGTTTAACTTTATTATGTTCGTCCTTTTTTTGTCGTAAATATCGCCGCAAATATCAATGTAAATATCTAGTTCTTCGTTTGCTATAAACCTGTCTAATTCTTTAAAATCCCATTTTTTCAAAATATTTAATAATGTTTTCTTGCTTTCTTTTGTAATTATATCGATATCCCCGGTCGTATAATTTCCCTGAGTGTATATTTCAAGAGCTTCTCCGCCGACGATTACAGGAGGAAATTTGTCGTTGTTTTTTAATTCATTCGTTAGAATCCCGATAAAAGCCACCCTTTTTTTAGCAGGGTCTTCAATATTTTTTAATGTTTCCAAAATATTATTTATAGATTTCAATTTCAATCGTCGATTGCGACTATTTTAATATGTTAAATAAATTACATTAGATTTTTTAAATTTAATTCAATATGCTTAATAAGTATTTTACCATAGATAAAAAAAAGTGTCAGTATGAAATGAAATGCATGTCAAGGCAATTTAAATAATTTCGGTATATACTTCAGATATGGAAAGAACCGGGGGTTAAACTGCCAAACCCTTGGGTTTCAGTTTAAAAATGTTTAAAAATTGATGGAAATTAATAATATATTCATATAGAGACGTAGAAAAGATAAAAGCGATTGCCCTTTTATCCAGAACGACATTAAGCCTTGGATTCTTTGTGGGCATTTTTTTATCTCTTATATTATTTAGTATACAATTAGCGTATTATTTATGATAAACTATGTCAATGAATGTTTTCTAACAAAATTACGATTTAGAAATTATTGTAACTAAACTTCCAATGATATTGCGAAAAGATATAATTTCCGAGGGCAGACCATGAGGTCCGCGCTCGATAATTCCTTTACAATACCGCTTGCGTTAGCTTGACGACATTCTTATTAATTAAATGGCAGAAAAAGAAACTGAAAAAGATGAAATAGACGAATCATTCAGCCTTGCCGCCGCAAAACAAAAAGAGGGCGATTTAGAGCAGGCGGAATATATTTACAGAAATATACTGTCCGTTGACGCCAAACATATACTATCTAATTATAACCTTGGAACACTGTTGTCCTCTAAGGGCAGGTATGCCGAAGCCCTTGCGTTTCTCGGCAGAGCTTTGATATTAAATCCCTTCGATAACATTTATTGGAAAAACTATATCGACTGTGTATCCGAAATATCGGCTTCCGGCAGTTATTCTTCCGAGCTGAAAGATGCCGTAAACAATTTCATAGATACTGCGTTATTATTTATTCATAACAGTCTGTTCATTACTGAACAGGAGGATAAACTAGGAAAGCCTTTAAGCGGACTAAATATTTTACTTCTTGGAACCTGTCAGGCCGAATTTTTATTGGAAGCCGGCTTAAATTCAGGCTGTAAGATAGACCATTTTCTTTTTGAATCCTTTTCGTCTTCACCCCTGCCGTCATTTTCGGATTTAAAAGATAAAAAATACGATGCGGCGGTAGTAGCGCCGACCGTCAGACACATAATAGGCGAAGCCGTTAAAAAAATAAAACCTGTGGTTTCGGGAGACATGTTTTTTACATTTGATAATTCGGCGGGTGAAATTGACGCGGTTCTTAACGAATGCAAATCGATAATATCGAGTTTAGTTCAAAGAATAAAAGAAGATACCTGTAATATGCCGGTTTTTTTCTTGGGCTTTTTGGAACCTCAGTTTAATTATCCGGGTTATTTTTATTCCAGATACGAGTGCGGCGACCCGAGATATTTTTTCTATGAATTAAATAAAATTTTATATAATTTGACAAAAGATACCGGCAATACTTATTTTATAGACTTAAACGAGATTGCGTCGCAGGTCGGCAAATTTAAAATTCAAGACGATTTTTACCTAAATTTAACGCATAACGGATATATCGGCCAGGAATATTTTAATCCCGAAGTTTATCTTAGTATATACGGTAAAATGGTGTGGGGGAGAATTACCGGACATATTAAGGTTTTAAGGAAAATAGATTCCGTAAAACTTATAATAGTTGACCTTGACGATACTTT
Source organism: bacterium (assembly GCA_021800745.1). Next base: position 1,982 of record JAJYYS010000003.1, on the reverse strand, counting down.
ATGGCGGGGCATTGCCGCCGAGGAGGATGATATCATTGTCGGAAGCCGGACGGAAGGCTGGCCGCTTGGTTTCGTCGAAGCTTTATTGTTTTTTAAGAAAAGAGGCGGGATTTTAGCCATATGCAGTAAAAACGATACGGAAACGGGTAAAAAAAGATTTAACGATATCTGGAGCGGCAGGCTTTCTTTAGACGATTTCGCATCGGTAAAAATAAACTGGAACGATAAATCGTCGAATATATCGGAAATTCTGGACGAATGCAATATACTGGCCGAAAACGCTTTATTTATAGACGACAATCCGCGCGAGGTTTACGAAGTGCAGGATAAATTTCCGCAAATCAGGTGCCTTACGGGAATTCAATTAGACTGGCGGAGGATTATAACGCTGTCTCCGGAGACTCAAACCGAATTCCTTACCGAAGAGTCTAAAAATAGGACTGCTTTAATTAAAAGCAAGATAGAGCGGGATAAGATAAAGGCGTCTTATGCCGGAGATTTAGGGAAAGGCGGCAAAAATGCCGTTAGCGAAGGCCGGATAAACGGCGGCAAGAGTGCGGAAGGCTGGTTATACGAACTCGGTTTAACGCAGAGTTTCAGTATTATTCAAGACTGTTCTGACAAGAACTATCCGAGAGCAAAAGAGCTTCTAAATAAGACCAATCAGTTTAATACTACCGGAAAAAGATGGAGCGAAGATGACTTGAATCTATTTTTTAAAAGCGGCGGCGTTATAATCTCTACATTCGTAAAAGATAAACTTGCGGACAACGGTCTTATCGGACTTGCGTTAATCAGAGAAAATACCATAGAACAGGTCGTGTTGTCCTGCCGCGTGTTCGGTCTTGGCATAGAATACGGTTTATTAAGACATGCGTTAGATTTTATATTTAAAAAATACGATTCCGCTTCCGCGATGTTTAATGATACCGGCAAAAATTTTACGTGCCGCGGTTACTTAGAAAAATGCGGTTTTAAAAAGGACGAAGCCGAAAATCTGATAATTTTAAACAACGAAAACGCCTCCCTTCCGGATTACCCTGAATGGCTCAAGTCCGGGAATGCCGAAATATGATGAAAATGCCGGTTTTTAGGTTTATAATGTAAATATGTACGACGGCAGACATATAATAATTACGGCGATACTTCTGCTTTCTATCGCTTCGGCGGGCGGAATTTTAACGAGATACCTTAAGATTCCTTATGCCTCTATGCTCGTCATCATAGGGCTTTTTGTCGGAGTTTTCCGGATATTTCCGAGCTTAAACATCACCCCGTATCTTATATACTATGTTTTTCTTCCGATTATAATATTCGAAGGGGCGGTCGGCATTAAGATGCGCCCTTTGATATCGAATATTCTTCCGATAGGCGCATTGTCCATTTTCGGAACGATAATCTCCGCAATTTTTACCGGTGCCGTTTTTCATTTCGTCCTTAATTTTCCGTTAAAACAGTCTTTGATTTTCGGAGCCATAATAACCCCTACCGACCCGATATCCATACTTGCCCTTTTAAAAGACAGGATAACGAAAAGAGGCGGCGTTCCGCCAAAGATTGAGAAAAACGTTACGGGAAATAATGCCGAAAATGCGGACGGGGACAAATATATAAAATATATAAAAACAGATGGAAATATCGACGGAAAAGAAGATATCGAGACGCTGCTGACCGGCGAAAGTCTTTTTAACGACGGAATAAGCCTCGTCCTTTTCGAGGTTTTTTTAGGCTTGAATCTTCACGGGGCGGCGTTAAACCCCTTATATAATATGTTTTATTATGTCCTCGGCATAATAAAGGTTTCCGCGGTTCAATTTTTATACGAATCCATAGGCGGTTCAATACTCGGCATCGTCCTCGGATATTCGGTATCGCTCGTATTGTCTCTTGCAACGGATTTTTTGACGGAAATAATGATTTCGCTTCTTCTGGCTTACGCGTCATTGATAGCGGCTTATTACCTTCATATGTCTTTTATCATG
>JAJYYS010000047.1 GCA_021800745.1 bacterium | reverse complement strand
GTGCTTAAATATATAGGTATTTATTTTAAGCAGAAATTGAGAAAAACGGATACGGTTTTTAGAATAGATTTTAACAGCTTTACCAGCATTCTGCCCCATACCGATTATGAAAATGCCGATAAAAAATTTAAAAAAATTAAGGACGAATTTTTCGGATTGTTAAAATTCCCTGATAATGTAAAACCGGTTTTAAAATACGGAATTTCAGAATTAAATTTAAAGAAACACTATAAAAATTACGATATGCTCTTAGAAGAGGCTAAAATAAATTTGAAAGAAAGGGGTAATCTAACCACCAAGCAGAACAGCGGATACGCTTTTTAAATATTTATACGATGAAATCAAAGAAAATATTATGCTTATAAAAATAAGCGCCAAACCTATATATCCAAAATTTAGATAAAAATGTTTATAATAAATAAGCAGGCAAAATATTCCGAACATTTGAAACGCCGTTTTCCATTTTCCTTCTTTTCCCGCCGAAATAACGATACCTTTTTCGCTTGCTATCGCCCTTAATCCCGTAACGAATATTTCTCTGAATATTATTATAGCGACAACCCATGCGGGAATTCTTTCCATAGGTATCAACATAATAAGAACCGTTATAACAAGAAGTTTGTCCGCTATAGGGTCTAAAAAAATCCCTAAATTAGTTACCAGCTTTTTTTTTCTGGCTATATAGCCGTCTATAAAATCGGTTAAAATTGCGAGCAGAAAAAAAATAGAGGCATATATTCCGTAAATTTCCTCCTTAAAGAATAGTAAAAAAAATATTACGGGGATAATCAAAATTCTTGAAAAGGTAAGGATATTAGGGATGTTGTATATCTGCTTTTTATTTTTCATTTTCGCTATTTGTTTTCCTTATAATATTCCATAACTTCGTTGACGTAGTTGCGGGTTTCATCGTACGGGGGTATGCCGCCATACTTTTTAACGGCTTTACTGCCGGCATTATAAGCGGCGAGAGCTAAGGGCAGATTGCCTCTATATTTGGCTATAAGGCTCTTTAAATATTCGGTGCCGCCGTAAATATTCTGAGACGGATTAAAAGGGTCGGTTACATCGAGCGTTCTCTGTGTTTGCGGCATAAGCTGCATAAGCCCTTCCGCTCCTTTATCCGAAACCGCTTTTATGTTAAATCCCGATTCGGCTTTAATGACCGCTTCTATTAATTTAGGACTTACGTTATACTTTTTTGAAGCCTTGAGTATTATATTTTGATACAATATATGTCCGTAATTGTTAAGATTATTACCGCCGTTTCCTTCCGTGCGCATATAGAGATTGTACCCGCTAGAAACGGGGACATTGGAAAAATGAACGGTTCCGTTTTTGCCGACGCGCATATAGATATCGGCGGCGGCGGGATTAAGATAAATTATGTTTATTAAAAAAACTGCGGCCGCAATAAAAACAGAGAAAGTCTTCATAAGCTTTCACGCAATAAAGCATTCATAGCCGAAGCGGCGGACGAACTGCCGCCAAAATTTCCAAAATTTCCTATAGCTTTATAAAAATTATTTTTATAAAGGGCAGCCTTCGACTCCGCTGCGCCCACAAAACCAACGGGCATTCCGATAATCAAAGACGGTTTATAATTTATCGTTTTATAAAGTCCGCCGCAAAGCTCCATTGCCCCGGTCAGCGCCGTGGGGGCGTTGCCTATTATTATTATATCCGGCAATATTTCGCTTATAGCGGTTTTTATAGAAAAAGCCGATTTAGTAGTTCCGGCATCCGGAGGCATACCGGCGGAATTTATATAACAGTTTAAATCCAAAATTATATTTTTATTAACGTTTCTGCTTATTCCGGCTCTTGTCATCTCAGAATCGCATACAATTTTTAAAGATTCTTTTTTAACGATTTTTTCTCTAATGAGCCTTATGCTTTTTTCTGCCGAACCATTTGTAAAAAAAATAGTTTCGGCATAACTTATGTCGCTTGTGGCATGGATAACCCTTTTTACGACCGCCTTCTCGGCTTCCGAATATGAATCGTTGAAATGATTATTGTCTTTTAAAAGAGAATCTATAATGTCTATGCTTTTTCCGTAAATATCTTCGCCTGCGTTCATACCGTAAAATAAGGCGGCTCCGTTCATTATTTGTATATCCCCTATTTTTTAAATGTTATAATAGATATATACTATAATAAAATTTACCATATTTTATCATTAAAAACAAGCACGGAAAGCCCGTAAAAAATAATAAAATGAATAGTAAAAAATATTGGATATTCGACAAATCGCAAAAAGAACTTGAGGAATACTGCGTCAAGAAGGGATTTAAAAAATACAACGCCGAACAGATTATGAGATGGATTTATTCCTGCAGGCTTTTCGATTTTTCTAAGATGACGGATATTCCTAAACCTTTGAGGGAAAATCTTGCGGATAATTTTAATACAGCCCTTTCGGAAATCATAGATACGCAATACGAAACGGATGTAGGCGGAAGTTCTAAAAAATATCTGATAAAATTCCCGGACGGCGGGACGATAGAATCCGTTTTGATAAGCTATAAAAACAGAAAAACATTATGCTTATCGTCCCAAATAGGGTGCAGAATGGGTTGCGTTTACTGTGAAACCTCGGGTCTGGGTTTTACCAGAAACCTGACGTCCGGAGAAATAATATCCCAGATATTGACCGTAGAAAACGATACCGGCATGGGGATTACCAATATTGTTTTTATGGGTATGGGCGAACCCTTAGACAATATAGAAGAAGTAGAGAAATCGTTAGATATTATATCTAACGATAAATTTATCGGCATAGCTCCGAGAAAAATAACCGTTTCCACATGCGGCATGCTGAATGTTTTAAGCGGCTTAAATTTCAATGAATACAGGTATAAGATTGCGGTGTCTTTAAACGCATCCGACAATATAACAAGAAGTATGCTTATGCCTATTAATAAAAAATTCCCGATAGAAAATTTAGCCTCTTTGATAAACGGCAAAAAGCCTTCGACTCATAATAAAACAACGATAGAATATGTACTGATAAAAGGGATAAACGACGGCATAGAAAACGCCAAAAAATTAATTAAAATGTTTTCGCCTGCAAAGGTAAAATTTAACCTGATACCTTTAAATAAAGAGCAAAATTCGATATATCTGAAAAACTTCGAAAGACCGGATGATACCGAAGTCGATAATTTTAAATCAAAATTGGCTAAAGCCGGCTTTACGGTAACGGTAAGATTTTCCAAAGCCCGGTCTATAAACGGCGGGTGCGGACAACTTAAGGCGAAAACGATAAATTCCTGATAAAATATTTTTGGAAAATCCCGCTACCCGAAAGTGGGAAATTTTTAGATATTTTAATTATATCTTTTATATCGCTTTCCCTTTGCAATGAATCCGCCGATATGTATTTTAAGCATCCGGAAAGAACAGACCCGTCTATGACGTTAATGTTTTTTTCTTTGAAAGGAAAAATATCGATTAAGTCTATAATATCGGGTCTTATATGACTGCCGAACGTCCCTGAAATATATACGTCGAAATCTTCGTAGTCCGAAATTTTAAATTTATCTAATAGTATTTCCGAAGCAGATTTGACTGCCGATTTTGCAAATTGAAACTGTCTGACGTCTTCCTGAAAAAACTTTATATTATTTTTCCCGTCAAAATAAAGAATGATTTCATTTTCGTCTATTTTTTCGGCTTTTCCGACAACGGTAAAATTTTCTGATTCTATCTCTTCGGGAGGCAGAATCCTGCCGTTTTTATTTATTACGCCTTCTTTTAAAAGTTCGTAAATAAGACTCATTATGCCGCTGCCGCAAATTCCGGATGGAGCCGAATCAGATATAGTTTTAATCTTAAATGAGCCGTCCTTGAGGCGCACCTCGGAAATGGCCCCGTCCGAAGCAGTCATTCCCGATTTTATATTTCCGCCTTCAAATGCCGGTCCTGCAGGAGCGGATGTAGTATATATTTTATCTTTGAATCCGACGGCTATCTCTACGTTTGTTCCGAAATCAGCTATAAAAACCGGTTTGTCGCTCCTTATCATATTTAAATAATAAATAGAAGCGACCGTATCTCCCCCTACAAAGCCGTCTAATATCGGAAAAATAAATAATTTCTTATTTTTAGGATAAAAGTTCGGAAAATAAGCGGTGCTATCCGGGAAAAAAAGTTCGGACATAGGTCTGTAAGGAGGCTTTGAAAGAGATACCAAGGGGTAGCCGCACAATGCCATTTCCATAACGGTATTGCCGGCAACCGCAACTTCTTCTATATCGCCGTAATCGAATCCTAACTCATTTTTGTATGAATCTATGAGTGTGTTTAAAGTCGATACCGCCCTTTCCTGCAGTTTTCTAACCGAATTTTTATCTAAGCCGTTCTGTATCCTCTTTACGGAATCCAGACCAAATTCCGGATACTGAAAATTTAAGAGGCTTTTAGCCGGAAAAACGGTTTTTTCGCCGCCGGTTAAAATTGCCGCAACTGTCGTCGTGCCAAGATCTACGCCGAGCGAGTATTTCATTATTATGTTATGTTTATATAAATGCCGTCTTTTAGGCTTTTATCTAAAACCCTGCCTATCTTATAAAGAGGTTCGCCCTTGATTTTAAATATTTTTTCCGTTTCAGAGGCTTTATTTTTCGGAACCGAAAATATTAAACCCCCTGAAGTTTCCGCCCCAAAAGCTATCCATAATAAATTTTCGTCAAGCCCGTCTTTCATAGACGTATATTCGCTGAAATATTTTCTGTTGCGCTTGGTTCCCGCCGGATTAATGCCCTTTTTTATCAATTCCGGAACGCCGTTTATAACGGGAAGGGAATTCAAATCTATTTCACATCTGGTTCCGCTTGCAATCATCATTTCGCTCAGATGCCCTATCAGCCCAAACCCGGTAACGTCGGTTACGGCATTAGGCGACATTAAAGAAACCGCTAATTCGGAAGCATATTTGTTCAGCTTCGACATAGACAGCGTCGCCTCGTTCAGCGTATTTTCATTAAGGAAATCCGTACATATGGCGCTTACGGCAAATCCAGTACCGAGACTTTTAGTCAGATATAGAATATCCCCCGGTTCCGCGCCGCTATTTGAATAAATTTCATCTATGCCGCATATACCGGTAACGCTAAGACCGTATTTTATTTCTTTATCATCGATTGAATGACCCCCTAAAAGCGCGGCGCCGGCTTCTTTAATCTTATCTAATCCGCCCATAAGTATAAGATTAAAAACCTCTTTTTCTATATCGTTTATAGGAAAACAGGCAATATTTAACGCAGTTAAAGGCTTTCCACCCATGGCATAAACATCCGAAAGAGCGTTGGCTGCGGCAATCTGACCGAAAGAATAGGGGTCATCCACGACCGGAGTAAAAAAATCTACGGTCTGAATAAGGCATGTATCGTCGTTGATTCTATAAACGCCTGCATCGTCTTTATATCCGAACCCGACTAAAACATTGTCGTTTTCAGGCACGGACAATTTTTCGAGAATTTTAGAAAGGTCCTCCGGACCTATCTTACACCCTCAGCCGTGGGCGCTTGTCAGGCTTGTAAGTTTGTACTTCTTAGACGTCATTTTTGTTTTTTAAGGAGTGGGCATTTTCCCGCCTACTATAAGGTATTTAAGGTCTTTATCCGTAAATTTGACTCCCCCGCCGAAATATACCGACCTGTTGCCGTTATTGAATATATCGTCATATCCGGCGTCCAAAAATATATGCCTGTAAAAAGTATAGGCGATGCCCGCGTTAATATCCTCGCTGACGCCGTTGTTATCGGCATTAAAACCGAACGCCCTTGCATAAAGCTTAAGATTTTTGCCGGTATCCGGCACGTAATAGTTGACGCCGACAGCGCCGGTAGAATACAGCAAGCCGGCAAGAAGCGTAAAGTTATAGAAATTTTTTGCTATCAAAGCGTTAATTTTTATATTATTTGAGTAGCTGTATTGAGTCGTATTGGTAGTTACGCTCGAAGGATAAAACTGCCCCGACGGAGGATTATTTGTAGTATAAGTTGTCGTCTGAGTTTCTCCGTAAGTATTCCCGTAACCCATCGGCACCGAAGCCACGCCGAGTTCGTAATAATGTCCCGGGGACGGCTGAAGTTTAACGTTCACCTGCGAAACAGAGCCTTTGCTCCTTGCGAGATACTGGGAATTCATATTTACCTTAACCTGAAATTGGCTGTATCCGCCGACTAAATTATTAATGCCTTTGAGTGAGCCGTTCAGGTTGTCATACACCGAATTTCTATTGACCAACCTGCCTATAGTTCCCTGACCGCTATTGATTTTAGAGGAAATTCCATACAGTTCGTTTAAAGTAAGTTTTAATTTTTTTGTATCGGCATTTATATTTTTAAGGCTGTCGTTAATATTGCCTCTATTTTTAGCGACGATATAATTCAGATTTTTAGAAAGCCCCTTTATATTTTCGGTAATGGCGGGAAGTTCTTTTTTTAGATTATACGATATGGAATCGAAATTATGAATAGTCCTGGTAATAGCGGCATCATTCCGCACCGTTAAACCGTTTATATTTTTCGAAATAGAAGCAAAATTGGACAGAATTACGTTCACGTTTTGCTGGTTTACATACACAAGCCTGTTTAAATTTCTCGAAAGGGTCGCGATATTGTGAAGTATAGCCTTTATGTTCTTTTCCCCCGTCTTTGTCCCTATCGAATTTTTTAACGATTTAGAGACTTTTTCCAGATCGCCTGCGGTCTTAGAAAATTTCATAATAAGTCCCGACATGCTTTGGGGAGACATTTCGCTTCTTATAACTTCGCTGTTTAAAGATTCTTTAGTTTTGGACCCGGCCTCTCCGCTGACCGGCGATATAGATATATAGGCTTCTCCAAGCAGGCTCATCGACCTTATAGACGCAACATATTGCGGATAAACCTTATACTCTGTTCTTATGGACATATAAACCCTGGCCAGTCCTTTTTCCAGACTAATTTTTTCTACCGTTCCTATTTTTATTCCCGCCATTGTAACGGGAGTTCCTATGCCGATGCCGTTTGCAGATTTAAAATATGCGGAAATAGTGTATGCCGGCGGTTTAAATAGTTGAATTTTTCCTACCTTTACCGAAAAATAGGCAAGTATAAGTAATACTATAGCGACGAAAATGCCTACTTTTGTTTCTTTGTTTATATTCATAGTAAAGAAATTAAATTAAATTAAAATTGGACCTTCCATGCTTCCGGATATAAACTGTTTTACTACGGGATTATTTGAATTCTTGAACTCTTCCGGCGTCCCCGATTCTATAATTCTGCCTTCGTAAAGCATTGCAATAACATCTCCGGTTTTGAAGGTTCCCGATATATCGTGGCTTATAATTATTCCCGTAAATTTAAATTTATTATGCATAGATATAATTAAATTATTAATAACGTCCGACATAACCGGGTCAAGTCCGGTAGTCGGTTCATCGAAAAGCATTATTTCAGGATTAAGTATTAACGCCCTCGCAACCCCGACCCTTTTTCTCATTCCTCCTGAAATCTCGGACGGCATCTTACTATCCTGCCCTTCTAACCCTACATCTTCTAGGACAGAAAATACCCTGTCTTTTATTTCTTTTTCGGAAATCTTGAGATGCCGCCTGAGCGGAAACGCCACATTTTCAAACACTGTTAAAGAATCTAGAAGCGCCCCGTCCTGAAATACCATCCCGAATTTTTTTCTTATTTCGTTAAGTTCCTTTTTTTTTAAGGCATTTATGTCTATGCCGCCGATTAAAACCTTTCCGGAATCAGGTTTCATAAGCCCGATTATGTGCTTCAGCATTACGCTTTTTCCGCCGCCGCTTCTGCCTATAACAACCGTTATTTGTTTTTCGCCGAACTCGATGTCTAAATCGTCTAAAACTTTTACGCCGTTAAATGACTTTGACAACCGTTGCAAAACAATCATAGCAAATGATTAATGAAATTAATAAAAATGTTTTATATATTTTATTTAACGGTTCAAGTGAATTAAACGTATTAAATTATATCAATATAAATATCAATATATATTTTATAATTATATATCCCGTCGTTTAATTAATCAATTAATAATGCGGTAAAAAATGTAAAAACTACTAAAAAAGAATCGACGTCAGTAAATAATCCGCAAAAAGAATATAAACCGAGCTCAATACGACCGCCTGAGTAGTAAACCTTCCCACTCCTTTTGCGCCTCCGGTAGTCTGAAAGCCTTTAAAAGTACTTATTACCGCAAGTATCGCCCCGAAAAAAACGGATTTCAATAAACCGTTATATATATCGCTCAGTTCAATATACTGATATATCTTTTCGATATAAGTAACATGATTAAGTCCCAAAAAATATACATAAACTACGTAACCGCCTATTATGCCTATCAAAGAGCATAAAACGGCCATTACCGGAAGCATAGCCATTGCGGCAAGTATCCTCGGCACGGAAAGAAAATAATACGGGTCCACCGCCATGACTTCGAGAGCGTCTATCTGCTCGGTGACTTTCATGGTTCCTATTTCCGATGCCATAGAAGAACCGCATCTTGCCGTAATCATAAGGGCGGTAAGAACCGGACCCAGCTCTCTTACCATAGATAAAGCGACGGTAGGACCTATCATATACGTAACTCCAACTATTTTTGCGGCGTAATAAGCCTGAAGGGACAGCACCATACCCGTGAAAAGACCGGTTAGTCCGACTACGTAGAATGAATCCATACCGATAAAAATTATCTGGTCTATAAGATTCTCGAAATTTATGAAATATTCCGGTATCGAAATAAAGGATTCCCCCATATAAATCGCGATGGAACCTAACTCGTCAACGGTATATAATACAAATTTGCCTATTTTTTCAAACGGAATAAGGATTATATTCATAGTTATTTTGAGACGCAATTATTTTGTTATGAAATCAACCTGCAGGTTAAAGAGCTATGATTTATAAAACCGTTATTATGATTCTTCCAGTTCGACATGCCAGTATGCGTTATCCACGAGATTCAGAAAAGGCATCCATTCTTTATACATAATATTGGTAAGGGATATATGGTAATACGGCGACCACTCCGGTTTTCTCGGCTTCTTTATTAGTTTCATTCCGGCTCCTTCCGGAGTCCTTCCTCCTTTGGCTCTATTGCATGGAATACAGCTGCATACAACATTTTCCCACGACGAAACGCCGCCGGACATTCTTGGAATAACGTGGTCCAAGTTTAACTCGTTTTTTTTGAATTCTTTTCCGCAATACTGGCATTTATTTTTATCTCTTAAAAAGATGTTGGCTCTGGAAAATTTGATATATCTTTTAGGTAATTTATCGTAATTAAGAAGAATTATGACTCTCGGCGCCCTTATCGCCCTGCCTACAAGTCCAATCGAGTTTGTTTTTTCGGTAACCGAAAGGTCCTGCCATGAGTCGAAATTAAACGTTCTATAGTTTTCATCCACCGCTTTCGCGATATCTTGATAAAGAAGTATAAGCGCCCTTTTCAGAGATGTGACGTGGACCGGCAAAAAAGACTTATTTAATACAAGAACGCTTGAGGATACCATAATTATTTTATTTATATTTATATTTATATTTATATTTATAAAAAAATTAAATATTAATATATTATATCAATAAAATAAAAAATAAAAAACCAAAAAGTCTTATTTCGAAATTAATACAAAAGCATTTAATATATCGCTAAAATCATCTTCCAATACCGTTCTCATATCAAGCAGGTATTCCCCGTTTTTTATTTTTCCGATAATCGGCACATTACAGTCGCGTAAAAATTTGCCCAGTCCTGACGCGCTTATTTTTTTATGGGCAATTCTCAAAGCGAAAGTCTTAAGTTCATAATCCGGAAGCGCCCCGCCGCCGACTATGCTAAAATCTTCGATTATTTTAAAATCGAATAAATTTTTATCGATATTTTTAAATTTTTTAATCTTATTTAAAAGTTTTACCGCTTTTTTTCTAATTTCCTTTTCGGTTTGGGCTATAAGAAAAAGCGTTGGAATATTTTTAACGGCTCTTTCTATATCTAAATATTCAAATAGAATTGCTTCCATGGCGGCAAGCGTCATTTTGTCTATTCTAAATGCCCTGTTTAAAGGATTTGAAGCGATCATATCGATATATCCGGCTTTTCCGGCTATTATTCCCGCCTGAGGTCCTCCAAGGAGCTTATCTCCGCTGAACGTAACGATGTCCACGCCTGCGTTAACGACTTCCTGCGCCGTGGGCTCGCAGGGCAATCCGAATTTTTCCATGCCGAC
>JAJYYS010000046.1 GCA_021800745.1 bacterium | reverse complement strand
ACGTTCAGGTTTTCCGATTCAAGGGCTTTTTTCAAAGTTTTGCAGGTTTCGTTATAGTCGTAGGGGTCTATCGTATAAATTTCGCTTATCCCGATTCCTTCTATAATTTTTTTTATATCTATTTTATTTGAAACGGATTGGTTAAGAGATAGATTACTGCCGGTTCCCGGGTGGTCCTGCCCGCCGGTCATAGCGGTTGTTGTATTGTCTAAAATAATCGCCGTAAAACTTATATTATTGTATTTGGCGTCTATAAGCGACGTGATGCCGGAATGGAAAAAAGTCGAATCTCCCATAATGCCGACTGTTTTTTTGGATGAAGATTTTGTCAGGGATAATCCCTGCGCCGCTCCAAATGCCAGACCCATAGATATGCAGGAATCCATAGCGTTAAGCGGCGGCAATGCTCCAAGAGTATAACATCCTATATCGCCCATAACCGGAACTCTTAATTTTTTAAGCGCGTAAAATACCGCAGTATGCGGGCATCCGCTGCATAGGGCGGGCAGTCTCGGCGGAAGGGTTTCCAGAATATTTCCGGGATCGTCGAAACGGGGTTTATTATCTTTAGGATGATTTTGGCTTTCGGATGAAATAAAGAATTTTGCTTCCGCTAAACCCCGTTTCACAATATCGGGATTAAGCTCTCCGTCCAAGGGAAAATATTCTTTTCCTTTTAAATTTATGCCGAGGGATGAAATTTCATTCTGAATAAATGGTTCCAATTCTTCGATTATAATGACATTTTTAATATTTTTGACGAATTCTTTAACGAGGATATCGGGGACGGGATAAGAAAAAGAAAGTTTTAAAAAAGAGGCGGACGGCGCAATTTCTTTAGCATACTGATATGAAATTCCGCTTGTAACGATGCCGAAGTCGGCGCTGTTGTATTCTATTTTGTTTATGCCGGAATTATTTGAAAAATCGGTTAAATATCGGAGTCTTTTTATTGCCGATTTATGTCTTTTTCTTGCGTAAACGGGAACCATTACGAATTTTTCTATGTCTTTTGTATAAGGTTTGTTTATAAGCCTTTCAGCGTCGCAGGGAATATCCGGCTGGAAAGCTATGCTTCGGGAATGAGATATTCTCGTAGTAGTTCTTAGAATGACAGGCGTATCGAATTTTTCGCTTATATCGAACGCAGCCGCCGTAAAGTTTAAACATTCTTCGCTGTCGGAAGGTTCCAGCATAGGAATTTTGGCAAATTTGGCATACAGTCTGTTGTCCTGTTCGTTTTGGGAACTGTGCATGCCCGGATCGTCGGCGGTAACTATGACCAATCCGCCTCTGACGCCGGTAAGAGCAAGGGTCATAAGCGGGTCGGACGCAACGTTCAAACCGACGTGTTTTGTCGTAAACATAGACCTTTTAAAGCCTATAGACGCTCCGACGGCAATTTCTAAAGCGGTTTTTTCGTTTATAGACCAGTTTACGATTGCGCTTTTGAATTTTGCGAGAAACGGCAGGATTTCGGAACTCGGGGTTCCGGGATAGCCTGCGGCAATATAAACGCCGGCTTTATGCGCTCCCCAAGCTATCGCTTCGTTTCCGGTCAGAATGGCGTTAGAATTATAGGAATCCGTAATATTATCGTATTGCAAATATTTACAGCCAATTAAAAAATATTGATATTAACAAGAAAAAGAATAAAAGACGGAAAAATTTTAAATATTAATAATTTAATTGAATTATAAAAATAAAGAAAGAGCAATCCGATTAAATACGCGTATCTTGAATCGATACCGTTGCTTTCTTTCGAACCTGGCGGAGTTTTCAACCTCGATACCGTACCGTCGGATTACTCCTTAACGATTATAACATATAACGACTCTTTTTAAAAAGAATTATTTTGCCTTAATCGTGATGCAGAAATTTATCATCCTGAACTTTATCGTGTTTTCTTATATATTCCATAAGCATAGCCGCATGTTCTTTTTCCTCGTCCCTGTTATGCGAAAGGATATGTTTTAATTCTTCGTCGTTAGTGTATTCTATCCTTTCCTGATACCAGTTTACCGCTTGAAATTCTTCGATAAGCGACTGCCTTGCCATTTCAAGATTCCTCGTCTCTTCGCTTAATACTTCGTCAACATGGTGTTCTTCGCACATAATGCCCCCTTAGATTTAAAATTTAACATGTTTATTTTTGCATCAATATTATATTACAGGCGCAGGCTGATAGTCAATTAAATAGAAGAACAGGGAATCCGTCCAAAAGCCGTCTTGAAAAAAAAGGCTTAATCGGATAATATTATATATTATGGAAATAGAAAAAAAAGTCCTGATAGCAATCGACCTGAATTTTGAAACCGGTTTCGTATTATCCAAGGCGGCTTCGTTTTTCAGGGATACTTCCGCAAAGTTCTATGTTTTGCACGTTATTTCCTCCGATATATTTACGTTCTTGGATAAACAATCGACGGCAAAATCTAAATCAGACGAAGCCTATAAATTAGCCGAGAACGAGTTGAAAGAAGCCGGCTTGTATTATCTTAATTATGAAATTTTTATTTCTATGGGCATTCCGGCAGCAGAAATTATTAATTTTTCAAAAAAAAAGAGCATAGACATAATTGCTTTAGGGACTCATCAAAGAATAGGTTTTAAAGAATTTATTTCCGGGTCTGTTTCTTTTTCCGTTTCAAAGAATTCAGTCTGCCCAGTCCTTTTGATTCCCCTTAAGAATACCGTTAAGCAGGCAGAAAAGGAATTAGTCAAGGAATCCGCAGTATCGCTAATAAACCCGTCCTGATTAAATTAATTCAATTTTTATGATAATCGTTTACGATTTTAAAATTCCGGCAAATGATGCGGAAAAATTCAAAGAAGACAAAGAGCTTTTTACCGATTATTTTATTAATTGCTTAAATAATTATGCTCAGGATAAATTTGAACCTTTTTTAGAACGAGACCGGAATTTTGACGTAAAAATTTTGAAAAAATCGGTGGATTTAAGACAAAAAGAGCAAAAAAAGGTTTTTAAAGCCTTGATAAAATTGAATACCGCCGCCGGTCGGGAGGACGGCTTTATAGGTTTATTGGATAAAATAGGCGTAAAAGCGAGAAAGGCGGATAATGAAGAAGAAAGATTGTTTAACCATGAAGAAGCGGATATTTCGATGTCCGCGGAAGTTCAAAATAAAAACATCGCGAAGCGTAATAAAACCAAAGTCCTCATAGCCGGAATGGGTCCCGCCGGAATTTTTGCCGCCGCCCATCTATTGAAAAACGGCATAAAACCTATTTTAATAGAAAAAGGAAAGCGGGTAGGAGACAGGATAAAAGACGTCGAGGACTTGCTGGATAACGCCATATTCGACAAAAAAAGCAATGTAGTATTCGGGGAAGGCGGCGCCGGAACATTTTCCGACGGAAAACTTACGACGAGAAAAAACGATCCCGCCGTTTCTTATGTTTTAAATTTTTTAGTAAAAATGGGAGCGGATAGCAATATTTTAACGGAGCACAAACCTCACCTCGGAAGCGACAATCTGATTCATATATTGAAAGAAATAAGAGAACATTTAATTAAGAACGGAGCCGAAATTTATTTTGAAGAAGAATTGAAGGATTTTGAGATTAACGAAAACGGGGCGGTATGTTCGGCTAAGACCGATAAGAGGATTTTTAAAACAGACTCCGTTATTTTAGCTTCGGGGTCTAACAGCTACGACACCTATGAATTATTAGAGAGAAAAGGGGTCGTTATGGAAAGAAAGCCTTTTGCGGCGGGCTTCAGAATAGAGCATAAAAGGGATTTTGCGGACGGTTTATTTTTCAGGGGAAACGCCGGGAAAGAAGGCGTAAAACTAAAAGGCGTGTATTACAATATATCATCGAAAAAATACGGCGGATATTCTTTCTGTATGTGTCCCGGGGGCGTCGTTATCAATGCGAGTTCCGGCGAAAATCTCCTCTGCGTTAACGGCATGAGCTATTCCGGCAGGGATATGGAAAATTCCAACAGCGCAATCGTTGCGGCGGTAAGGCCGGAAATGTTGGACGAGATAGACCCGGACAGATATTCTTCGGGAACGGGAGCCCTGCAGTTCAGAAAAGATTTAGAATTTAAAGCATATGAGGCGGGGGGAGGAAATTTTGCCGCCCCTTATCAATATACGCCGGATTATATAAAAGACGTTTATAATACAGCCGACGGCGCCCGTGCCGGCATGAGCATAAAAAAATCATCCGCCCCCGGCATACCTGCGCCGTCGTACAAGCCCTCGGTTAAATATTTTAATCTTTTTAAATTGTTGCCGGATTTTTTAAATTTATCTATTGCGAGGTCATTGAACGAGTTTGAAAGCAAATTTAACGGATTTGCCGCAAAATCGGTTTTAACGGGACTCGAAACGGGAACTTCGTCTGCCGTAAGAATTAAAAGAAATTCCGATTACGAATCTATATCCGTTAAAGGTCTGTACCCATGCGGAGAGGGTTCCGGATATTCCGGCGGAATAATTACGAGCGCAATTGACGGAATCAGGTGCGCAGAGGCGGTAATAACAAAAAATAATCGTTAAAAGCGCTAAGAAATATTAAATAATAATAAATATAAATTTTTATTAAAATTTTTGTTGCAATCCTATTTGTAAAAATATAAAATTAACGATAAATAAAAATGTGTTTGAAATTATCTAAGAAATATTAATTTTTTTTAATTAACCGGGTGCTGTATATGAAATTCCTATCGGGTAGCGAATACCAAAAATTAATTAGAGAAATAAGCGAACTTAAAACAAAAAACAACGAAATGGAAGTTTCTTTGAAAAAAAGGGATTCCGAAATTTCGTCGGCAAGAGAAGACTACAAAAAAGAAATAGAAAGTCTAAAATTGAAAATAAATTCTCTCGAAGAGGACGTCCGCAGCAAAGAAAATCTTTTAAATTCATGCGCCGGCGATTCGGAAGAACTGCCCAAGGTCAACGAAAAATTTAATGAATTTACGGCAAAATGCAGGGAATCCAAGACGAGCATTAAAAATTTCGTCGATTCTTTAAGCCATATGTATTCCAGCTCATTTTCAACTTTGGAAAAAACATATCAGGATTCGGTCGAACTTTATAAGCTGACTCTTTTTACGGACGAGATTTTAAGCGCCATCGTTTCCATTACCGACCAGATTAATTTGCTGGCGTTAAATGCCGCAATCGAAGCCGCAAGGGCGGGAGAGGCGGGAAGAGGGTTTGCCGTCGTCGCCGACGAGGTCAGAAAACTGTCGGAAAAATCGTCAAGCTCTACCAAGGAAATATCCAATGTCCTTTTCGGAATAAGGAAGGTCAGCGCGAAACTCAACGATACGCTTAGAATAGACAGCAAAATGAACGAAGGTCTCATGAAAACTATAAAAAATATAGACAATAAAGTTAACGATATCTGCATATAACTTCAACTTTATTGTTTTAACAATTAAGAGGTATTTTAAGCCATGATATCAGAAGTCTTATACGAATCGCCAAACCATAAGTTCGTTTACATAGGCAAGGACCCCGACAGACCCGATTATATAATAGACACGAATCAATATCTGCTGATTCACGATAAAATAGCAACCATAATGGATCCCGGCGGAATAGAGATGTTTTCTTCCGTTTCGTCCGCTTTTGCGGGGGAAGTGCGGATGTCCGACGTAAAATTTATATTTTCTTCCCATCAGGACCCGGATGTTATTTCATCTCTGGCTTTATGGCTTTCCATTACCGATTCAAAGATAATCATAGACAGAATCTGGTCAACTTTCATTTCTCATTACGGCGCAAGACCGGAAAATATGATTATGGTAGAAGATGCCGGCATGAAGTTAAACATGACCAAAGATTACGCTTTCGATATTATTCCCGCCCATTATCTGCATTCCCCCGGACACTTAAATCTGTACGACCCCATATCCAAGATACTCTTTACCGGAGATATCGGAGCGGCGCTGGTTCCGAGAGAAGAATTAAAGGGCAAGAGAAAGCCGAACGTTTTCGTTCAGGATTTCGACAGCCATATAAAATATATGGAATATTTTCATAAAAGATGGATGCCTTCAAACGAACCAAAAAAAATATGGATAGACAGAGTGTCGAAATTAGACGTAGAGATTTTAGCTCCTCAGCACGGCTTGATTTTTAAAGGGAAGGAAATGGTCGATAAGTTTCTAAACTGGTTCGACGGCTTAAACGTCGGCTTGTATTCTAAATAAGCATAAGCAGTCTTGTTTTACAATATAATAAAAAACCTTATAAATTGGGAGTCGGATTTGAAGTCCGTCTCCCTTTTTACGTTTTTATAATATAATATAGATTAATATGGTATAAATTTATGATTTATTCCGCTTTATTAAATAATTATACGGACGATTTCGAGATTATAGCGCCTGCGATAGAGGCGGTAATCTTTGCTTCGGAAGAACCGGTTTCCATAGAAAGACTGCTCGAGCTGTTTAACGTCCAAGAAAGTTGCGCAAATAATTCGGGCAATAAGTGGGGCAGACATGTTAAAATTAAAAATAAAGATGAGGAAGAACGGTTAAAAAAAGGAGCTAAAGCCAAAAAAGAAATTATTTTAAAAGCGATTGAGTTTATAAAAAAAGAGTTTAACGAAAAAGAAAATCACGGCATATATTTATCCGTTAACGACAACGGCATAAGTTTTAAAACAAAGCCTGAATATTTTGACGTAATCTCCGGAAGTTTAAAAGTAAAGCCGTTAAAATTTACCGGACCTCAGCTTGAAACTTTATCTATTATAGCATATAAGCAACCTATCACAAAAAACGAAATCGATGCGATAAGAGGGTTTGATTCGGGAAGCACGATAAAATTTTTACTCGAAAAAAATCTTGTCAGGGTTGCCGGAAGAAAAGAAATAGTGGGAAGACCTCTGATTTATAAGACCACGGATTATTTTATCGAGGTTTTTAACCTAAAAAATTTAAATGACCTGCCCTCGATTAAAGAAATGGAGGAGGTCGTCAAAAAAGGGAATGAGGGTTCATCGGAGGGTTCGTTGTTTGAGTAGATTAATTTTTGTGATATAATATAAAAAGTTTCAAAGAAACTTTTCCGCTTTTGCGGGAATGACACTTGTGGAGGATAAATTTATAAATGAACTATTTTAAGACTTTCCTGCTTATGCTGGTTCTCACGGGACTATTAATCGTCGCCGGCGGGGCCATAGGCGGCGAGCAGGGGATGATAATAGCCCTGATATTAGCGGCAGTGATGAATCTTGGGACATACTGGTTCAGCGATAAAGTAGTTTTGTCTATGTATCACGCAACGCCTGTTACGGAAGCGGAATATCCGGAACTTTATTCTATAGTCAGAAATCTTGCGGTAAGGGGAAATATCCCTATGCCGAAAGTTTATATCGTTGATGAAGACACTCCGAATGCTTTTGCTACCGGCAGAAATCCTCAGCATGCCGCCGTCTGCGTTACTACCGGAATTATGAAAATTTTAAACGCCAACGAACTGTCGGGGGTCATAGGGCATGAACTGACGCACGTAAAAAACAGGGATATCCTTATAAGTTCCATAGCGGCGACCGTTGCAGGCGCGATCAGTATGCTTGCATGGATGGCGGAATGGGGAGCTATGTTCGGCGGTTTCGGCGGAAGAAGCGACGACAGGGAAGGTAATATAATCGGCATAATCGCTATGGCCATACTTGCTCCGCTTATTGCGACGATGATACAGCTTGCCATATCTAGACAGAGGGAATATGCTGCGGATAAAGGAGGCGCGATGTTGAGCGGAAATCCTCTTTATCTGGCAAGCGCGTTAAATAAATTAGAGGAAGGAAACGAAGAAGAACCTATGCAGGCAAATCAAATGACGCATGCTACCGCCCATATGTTCATAGTTAATCCTTTAAGAGGCGGCGCATTCAAAAGTTTGTTCAGCACGCATCCTGCTACCGAAGACAGAATCGAAAAACTTAAAGAAATGGCAAGGGGCGGCATATAACTCCCACAGCTTATCCATTAAAAAAATAAAATAAAAAAGAGGAAAAAAATTTGAAAAAGATTGCGCCTTCCATTCTATCCGGAAATTTATTAAATCTTGCCGATGAAATTAAACTGCTGGAAGAGTCGGAAGCCGATTTAATACATATCGATATTATGGATGGTATATTCGTTCCAAACATCACGGCGGGGTGGGATCTTGTCGAAGCTATAAAATCCCGGACCGATATTCCGTTAGACGTCCATTTAATGATAGACAGGCCGGAAAGATATATAGAGCAGTTCGTTAAAAGCGGCGCGGACATATTGACGGTGCATTTTGAAGGCTCGGTGCATTTACACAGAACGGTCGAAAAGATAAGGGAACTTGAAGCAAGTCCCGGAGTTGCGATAAATCCGGGAACGCCTATAGATTTTTTAAGCGAGATACTTAATTATATCGATTTAGTTTTGATTATGTCGGTTAATCCGGGCTTCAGCGGACAGGATTTTATTTATTCTTCTTTATTTAAAATAGAAAAACTACGCAAAATCATAAGGCAGCGCGAATTAGAAACGCTTATCGAGGTTGACGGCGGCATAAAAGCGGTAAATATAGCCGATGTAGCCAATTCCGGGGCGGATATTTTTGTGAGCGGGTCGGGGATATTTAAAACCGATAACTATTTGGAAACGATTAATGAAATGCGCGAAAGAATTTAATGGAAAAAATTAAATAAATGTTTTATAATAATATCCTATTTAAAATCCGCATCAAATGCTCTTTTAATAACATTTCTGTATTTTCGGGACGTAGCGCAGCTCGGTAGCGCACTTGCTTCGGGAGCAAGGGGTCGCTGGTTCAAATCCAGTCGTCCCGACCATTAAAAAACCTGCCGGTGGTGGGCTTTCCTGATGATTTTCCTCTTGACATCGATATGAATTAAGATGTAAAATTATGAGTGAAAATGAGGTAAAATGTAAAATTTTTCCTACTCATTTACTACCCCTAAGAGGGAGAAAGATATGGCGTCAATATACAGGAAGAAAGGCGGAAACGTTTGGTATTACTGTTTTACCTATAAAGGCAAAAAATACCAGGGAAGCACGAAGACCACAGACAAGATATCCGCCAAACAGATAGCGGAAGCGAACCAGACGGACGTCGCAAGGGAAAAAAACGACTTGCCGACGTTAAAAAAGAGGGTAGTAAATTTTACTACCGCTTGGGAAAAATATATCGGCTCCGACACATCGAGCGGCAGCAATATAAAAAACAAGAAATATTTATCAATACACTTCCTGCCTGTCTTTAAGAATAAGGATATTAAAGAAATAACCATTGGCGATATCGAAGATTACCGCCTTCAGCGCAAGCTCGAAACGGAAGAACTGCCCAAAAACGCCGATAAAAAGGAATCCCAAATCAGCTTTAGGACCGTCAACCGGGAAATATCTATACTGCGCCATTTTTTCAATTACTGCATAAAAAATGGAATGATTGAAAAGAACCCCGCAGCCGGTCATAAAAAACTTAGGGAAGGAAAGCGCGATATATACCTGTCGAAAGAGGAACAGGAACGGTTGATAGTAGCCGCGTCTCCGCACGTGAGGCTATTTATCGGGTTTTCTACCTTGACCGGTTTCAGGAAATCCGACGTCTTAGGCTTGAAATGGGACGACGTAAACCTGAAAGATAAGGTTATCCGGGTATGGATAAACAAAACCAGGGAATGGAAAATCTATCCGCTTTCAACGGCGGCAACAAACGTCCTAAAAGATATTAAGAAAGAGTGTGATTATGTTTTCAGCTATAAGGGCAAACGCCTTAACGATATAAGGCGCTCTTTTAAAACGGCCGTCCGCAGGGCCGGGCTATCGGGAAAGAAAGGGCTTACCCCTCACGCCTGCCGCCATATCTTCGTAACCCGCCTGACAGAGGCAGGGGTAGAATCTAAATTTATCCGGGACGCCGCCGGACACATGTCCGAGAAAATGTCGGAAAGGTATAAGCATTTAAGCCCCAATGCGCTTAGGGCGAAGCTGGACGAGGCGTTTAGTCTGGATGAAACCGAGGAATAAATAAATTAAGACCATATCTGTTGATAGTGTCAACTTATTAAGGTAGTCAAAAGGCTTTTCAATGAATTATATGTTTCTGTCCCATTTTCTCCCTTTGTACTCATATTATTTACAATAGCCTTCTTGAGTTTTAATAAATCTCCCTTAAAATGTCCATCTCTCCTTAAATATTCAAAAATTTGTTTGCCATTGCAAAGATTTTTCCAATTTTTATCCCAATTTTCTTTATTAGTATTAAGTTTTTCAGTAAAGCGATTATTAAAATCGGTTTTAAATGAAGCATCATCTAAATTTTCAAGTTTTTGCTTCATTTTTGCAATTTGTCCCCATAATCCATTAGATACATCGGAAGAACTATTATTTTTCATTAT
>JAJYYS010000045.1 GCA_021800745.1 bacterium | reverse complement strand
TAAAAGATTCCAATCGATTTTGCGGAACAGGTTTCATAATATCCTATCGTATTTCATAATTCTTTATATAAAAAATTCTGCATATATTTCATGTCTTTATCGTAGCCGGAGTCGTCTAAATCCAGCTCATGCTCCTCGTCATGAACATATCCAAAAAGATGAAGAATTCCGTGGATTATTAATAATGCAAGTTCTTTGCCGAACCCGTTTTTGTAATATTTTCCTCTATTTTTGGTATTTTCATATTGCTCCTGCCCTTCCGAAGAGACCCAATCGGCTTTCTCCCAAAAATGCCGGTATCTTATGAAATTTTTTTCTGCGGCGGAAGGCGCGATATAAATCTCTCCTATATAAAAAATATCTCCTACCCATTCTTTTATTTCGAAAGATAAAACATCCGTAGCCTTATCTTGATTTCTGTAGGTCTTATTTAATTTTTTAATATAGTTTTCCGAGCAAAAAATTATATCGATTTCGTAAGAACCGCAATAAAGCTTTTCTATCGAATTTTTAACGATATAGCGGACTGACTTTCGATTTATTTTCAGTTTTCTTTGGGTATTCGCTATATTTATTACCGATTTCATTTGTTTCATTTTTGTCATATTCCTCGACGGGCTTGCCTGCATACGGTATCCTCTGGTGAAAAACGGAATTCAAAACTTTTACGAAAGCATCGCCTATGGAATGGAGGTCTTTCAAAGTAAGTTCGCATTCATCCAGTTGTCCGTCGCTGTAAATTCTATTTATAGTCTTTCTAACCATAAGTTCTAGTCTTGACGGGGAAATGTTGGTCATCGTTCTCGATATTGCCTCGACCGAATCCGCCAGCATAATTATACCCGCTTCCTTAGTTTGGGGTTTTTTGCCGCTGTATCTGAACGCATCTTTTGAAAGATGTCCGTCCTTATTTTCGTTGAAAGCTTTTTCATAAAATGCCCCTATCATAGAAGTTCCATGATGCTCTCCGATTATGTTTTCTATTTTATCGCCCAATTTATATTTTTTTGCAAGTTCCTGTCCGTCTTTCACATGGGATGAAATAATTAAACTGCTCATGGTCGGGGCAAGTTTGTCGTGCGGATTTTCCGAATTAGATATATTTTCGATAAAATAATTAGGCTTGGTTATCTTTCCTACGTCGTGATAGAGGCTTGCGACTCTGGCTAAAAGCGGATTCGCTCCGACCGACGAGGCGGCTGATTCCGCAAGGGCGGCAGTCATTATCGAATGCTGATACGTCCCGGGCGCAACAATAGAAAATTGCCTTAATAGCGGGTTATTGGAACTGGAAAGTTCGAGGAGTTTAAAATCGGTGGTAAAATCAAATAATTTTTCAAATAAAGGTATAAGCCCTATTACCATAATAGAAGATATAATGCCCGATAAAAATGCAAGAATAATGCTGTAAATATTTTGGATATTTATAAGATTCAGCCCTATAAGCGCAAATGCCAGCACCATAAAACTGTTTAAAAATCCGGTGATAACGCCCGCTTTAACGACGCGGCTCCACGAAGAAAAGTCGAAGACCTCGTATGACGCTATAAAACTTCCTGCAAATGTATATATCATAAAAAAAATAGAGTTTTTAAAAATTATCGACGTCAGAATAGAAAAAAGAGCTATATAAACGACTGAAACCTCGGAATTTAATATTATTCTAATGAGCATAGGTCCGAACGCGAAGGGAATTAAATAGTAAATATCGTTCCTATTTATGAAAGGAAAATATAAAGAAAGGGCTTTCGAAAAAATAATTCCGGCTTTAATTACCAAAATAGAAGACAATAAAATAGTTATAATAAAAACAACATTTTTGAAATCTATGGAATTTCTGAATTTCTTTATATATCTGTAAGGGAATACATAAGACAGCGATAAAAGCATCGTTATTACGAAAAACAATCCTATAAGAGACGGAATATTATTTTTTAGCTTAAATTCCGCATCATAAGTATTTAATTCGAGCGCCTTCGACTTGGTTATAAGTTCGCCGGCGCTTACTAAAAGCATTCCTTCGTTAATATGTATATAAATCGGTACGTTTTCTTTTTTAATATCTTCTATTTTTTTAAGAGTGAGATATCTTGAATATACGATATCCGGCTTTATCATTCGGTAAACTAATCCGTAAATATCGTTCTGCATATAAGGCGGCAGGAAACTAAGATATTTCTTGGTATAATAATAAGTGAAACCTTTCTCTTTTTTAAAAGTAAAAAATATTTGGGGATAATTTATGGTTTTCAGCCTGTTTGTTATTACATTTTTAATTTCTATCTTTTTATTATCGGCAGGCGGTCGGGACAACACCCCTCTTTTATAAATACTCGAAACTATTTTTAAAATATAAGCCTCGATATTTTTATTGTAATTCAAATAGTAAAACTCATTAAGAACGGCCTTGTCTAATTTAATTCCTAATTTAGCGGCAAATATATTTTCGGATATATCCATATTTTGTTTGCCCTGCGCATGATTCTCCTTATAAGACCTTGCAAGCGTAAAAGCTTTCCTTATCTTTCTTGAAAGAGTTGCTTTGATTTCGGGATAATATAAATAAACATCGGGACTTTTATCGATTTTCTTTTTCAGGATGGCATTAGTCGCTTTTACGTTTACGTATCTGAAACTCTTTTTGGCTATTATGGTTTTTGTTGCTATCTCCCCCGCTTTATATTTGTTTTTTATAAACTCCACCCCGTTGTAAAGCAAAAAAGTTAAAAATATAGCGGATATTAAAAGCAGAACTAGGAGAGGGGAATAGCGGTTTTTAATTTCTAAAGTATTATTTTTTAGAAATTCGAGAAATTTCGTTCGTTTCATATGCTTTAATTATATTTTGAACAAGTTTATGCCTTAATACGTCCGTTCTGTCAAAATTAACTACTTCTATGCCGGCTATGTTCATCAGGATTTTACTTGCGGTTATGAGTCCGGATTCCTTATCGTAAGGCAGATCGGTTTGGGTGATATCGCCGTTTACGACAATCTTGGAACCCGAACCTATTCTGGTAAGCATCATCTTCATCTGTTCGTTTGTGGCATTTTGCGCTTCATCCAATATTATAAAAGAATTATTCAGGGTTCTCCCCCTCATGAATGCGATAGGGGCAACTTCTATTACATCCGATTCTATAAGTTTTATGGCTTTTTCAAATTCGAACATCTCGTAAAGAGCATCATAAAGAGGTCTTAGATACGGGTTTATTTTCTGTGAAATATCTCCCGGAAGAAAACCTAATTTCTCGCCCGCTTCAACTGCGGGACGGGTTAATATTATTCTGTCAAACAGCTTCTTTTGAAATAAAGATATAGCGCATGCCATAGCAAGATAGGTCTTACCGGTTCCGGCCGGCCCCACGCCGATAACTATATCGTTTTCATAAATAGCGTCGGTATATTTTTTTTGATTTGCGGTTCTTGGAGATATAATCTTTTTTCTTGGAGTTATCAGTATGGAAGGGTAAATCTGCGTGCCTACGTCAACTCCCGGATTTTCAATCTTCAGCTTAGCCAATCTTATTAAATCATTATCGTTTATAGCCTTGCCGGTTTTATATAAATTTAGGAGGTCGTATATGAATCCGGCACAAATTCTGACGTTATTTCCATTGCCCTTAACCAGTAACACGTTGCCCCTAACGGATATATCCACTTCGAATTCGGTTGCGATAATATCTTTTATATTAGCGGACGGACTGGAAAATTTATTAAAAAGGTCTATGCTTTCCAGTTCTATCTTTTCTATGCGGACGGCTTCTTTTTCGCTGCCGCCGGATATTAACCGGGATTTAGGCGCTTTCGGGATTGTTGTAACCGCACCCGAAATATCCCGCATTTTGACTGCCGCGGCAGACCCCTGTTTCCTTGCTTTGCTAGTTATTCCCAAATTTTGTTTTTAATAACCCCTTTATTAAATATATTGTTAATCGACTTTTTTGATTATAACATTATTGACGGAAAAGTCAAAAACGATCCGATTTATTTTATGCCTCCCTTTTCCAGTAAACTCTCAACAATAAATCTCTTTCGGAAAACGAATAATCCACTTCGCCTTTATAAGCTTTTTCTATGTTTCTTCCGATTCTTTGAGCAAGGTCTTCGCTTGTGGTGTATATTTTAATAATCTTTTCTTTTTCATTTTCTTCCATATTTTCTATTTTTTCCAAAGGGTCTATGTAATCCGCTTTTTCCACGGTATTGTTTATAAGATTTAAAATGTCGCTTTTATGTTCAAATAAAAACTCGCCGCTTAACTCGACAACTCCGTTATAAAATTTTGTTTTTATCTTTAAACATGCGGGACAAATCGTATAATTTACATCTTCTTTTTTCTTTAAGATGGATTTATAAAGCTCGTCGTCATTTACCCATCTTTTGTTATGGTAAATATTATGGCAATTTTTGCATATGGACATATCTTTATAGGACAGGCTGTTTTTATAGGCGTCAGATTCATCGCTTGCCGAATGTTTTTTTATATTCGCGGGGTTCCATCTCTTTCCGTCTATCATTTTATTTGCCTCCTTAGTCTTAAATATAGTTGCGGTTGATATTTTGCGCCTATTTTGATTATACCATATTAAACTATTTTTTTGCCCGCATAACGCATAAAACTATAATTGAAAATATCAGCTTTAAATGGCATAATATTATTGAAAAATATTTTCGGAGGGTTGTATATTTCATGAAATTAAAATCAAAATATCTTTATATTTTAACCGCATTTATTTCCGTGCTTATCTTGCTTGCCGCCGCTTTTTTAAAATATCCGCCGCCTGACGGAAAAACATCCGCCGTATCTAAAAAACCAAAGCCGGGATTGTCGGGATATGTTGCGCCAAAGTCTTTAAAGCATCCCGTATGCAAGGACGAAACCGTATTTGCCTGCACCGTTAAATACCTCGAATACCTGCGCTATCTGCCGATTTCATCCGCCGGTCCGGACAAATACGAATTCTCATTCCACGCTCCGGATATTTTACATCGAGTTGCGGATTCATATGCATGGAATCCCCAAAATCCATTTGTATTGGGAGCGGCGGCGCAATATCTGGAGGCGTCGGGTAAGCTTCGCGACGGAGAATATGCAAGACCTCAAATAGACGGGGCGCTTTTGTCGGAACTTAAAAAAAGCGCGGCAAAGGGGGAATTTGACATGCTCCCTTGGAAATGGGTTCTGGTCAGGCAGGCTGATAAAGGCGAAAGCGTCGAATTATATGAAAACGGCAGGGAAACTTTTTCTTCTCCGGTAAATACCGGCGAATTTGCAACGACCCCGGACGGGACATGGTATGTCTTCCTGCGTTTTCACGATACTACGATGAGCGGCCTGTCGCCGAAACGGATTTCCAAAAAAGATTACATGTCCTTGAAGCTCAAGCATCCTAATATGGCGGGATGTTTGGATGGACACCCGATACAATGGGTTGCCTACGACGATTCGGGCATCAAATACGTGGATTATTTTAACAAAGGAATAGCTCTGCATTATATTCCCCGCGCCCGTTACGGATTTCCGCAATCGGCCGGATGTATAGAAATACCTCTCCGAAACGCCAGATTTTTACACAAAAATATAGACTACGGAACTATAGTTACCGTTATAGGTTCTGCCGGAAACGCCGCGGCAAAAAAACGCCGCGCCGGAAAGACATCCGCCGGTCAATCCTGCACTGAATAAAAAAATTGATATTTAATATCCGGCATATAATTTATAATTTAATGTTTCCTCAAGATTACGCTTTTTACCATATCTGCGGAATCGTTTTTCAATGCGAACGAGGCAGAGAGATATATTATTACGCCCGTTGCGAGGGAAGCTAAAACGACTGTCAGCGAAGCGTAATTGAACCTCTCTAATGCAACTATTAGAAATTCTACTATTAACCCCATAATAAAACTTGCGGTTAATGTTTTAACGAACGATTTAAAAAAGTCTGCGCCCAAACCGATGCCTTTTTTTAGATGAAGTTTTCTTAAAAGAAACAGGTAATTAAAAATCAACGAAATGCTCGATGCCAGCGCCAGTCCGTAAACGCCCATAACCCGCATAAGCAGGACGGCAAATATAATATTTATAATCAGAGAAATTATAGCCGCTTTTACAGGGGTTTTAGTATCTTTCATGGAATAAAAAACCGGAACGACGGTTTTTAAAAGCGCCGATGCCCACAATCCGACGATAAAAAACAAAAGAACCCCTGCTGTTTTTTTGGCATCCCCCGCATTGAATATTCCGTGCATATATATTAATCTTACGAGACTGCTTCTTAAAAGTATTAACCCTATGCTTGAAGGAATTATTATAAAAAACATCAGGGACGAAGAAAAATTAAAAGCTCCGTCAACTTCCTTGACGTCGTTTTTTGCAAACGAAGCGGAAAGAGTCGGAAAAATAGCCGTCTGCATCGCTATAGCGAAAACGCCGAGAGGAAACTGGTAAAGCCTGTCCCCGTAATAAAGATAAGAGATACTGCCGGAAGGCAGAAAAGATGCGAGAAGAGTATCGAAAACCAGATTGAGCTGAATTACCGCCATTCCCATAAGAGAGGGCGTCAGCAGTTTAAAAACAGATTTTACGTCGCTGTTTCTAAAGTTAAATTTGAAACCGAGGCTGATTTTCTTTTTTTTAATATAATAAATCTGCGATAAAAGCTGTAAGCCTCCGCCGAGCATAACGCCGACCGCAAGAGCAAAAATACCCGGATGAAAAAATGGCCTTAAAAAAATAGCGGATATTATTAATAAAACATTTAATATTATAGGATACATCGCTCCCGGGGCATAAGAACCGTGGACGTTTAAAACTCCCGATAAAAATGCCGCAAGCCCTATCATAAATATATACGGAAACATAATCTTGGTGAGCAGAACCGCAAGCCGTAATTCAAGCGGTTTGCTTAAAAAACCGGGTGCCGTAACCGCTACGAAAAAGAACGAAAATAAAAATCCTGCTAAGGAAAGAAATAAGAGGATAAAAAATAATGCGGTAAAAACGGTCTTAAACAGGTCTTCCGAATCGGCATTACTCTTTTTAGCCAAATTATCCGAGTAAACCGGAATAAACGATGCAGATATTCCTCCCTCGCCGAATAGCCTTCTGAATAAATTTGGTATCCTGAAAGCTACGAAGAACGCATCGGTAGCCATTCCCGCGCCGAAAAAGTACGCGATGCAGACATCCCTCAATAAGCCTAAAATCCTGCTTATCAAAGTAAAAAACGAAACAACCGATAAATTTCTGACTATTTCATGGTTTTTCAAAGATATTTTTGAATCAGGATTTCCGCTATCTGCACGGCATTAAGCGCCGCCCCTTTTCTTACGTTATCCGCTACAATCCATAAGTTTAGACCGTTCGGCACGGAAAAATCCTTTCTTATCCTGCCCACAAAAACCTCGTCTTTTCCGGCGGCCTGAGTCTGATAAGGATATTTTTCATCGGGGTTGCCGCTTAATATGTCGTCTATAAGCTTCACTCCCGCCGTTTCCGACAACATTTTCTTAATATTTTTAATATCGAAACCTTTTTCGGTTTCTATATTAACGGATTCTCCGTGGGAAAAAAATACGGGAACGCGCACCGTAGTGGCAGATACGCCTATATTCTTATCGTGCATTATTTTCTGCGTTTCCTTTACCATCTTAATTTCTTCTTTCGTGTATCCTTCTTCGCCGAAAACATCGATTTGAGGAATACAGTTAAAAGCTATCTGTACCGGAAATTTCTCCGGA
The DNA here is from genome assembly GCA_021800745.1 of bacterium. The sequence goes on along the minus strand of JAJYYS010000045.1, from coordinate 2,835 downwards.
TAAATATCTCCTTTTGCGTTAATAATGCCGGTCGTCTGATAAAACAATTCGTCCATAGCCTTTTTGCCCGCTCCGGAAGTGGACTGGTATGTGGATACGACTATCCTTTTTATTTTATACCTGTCGTGAATAGGCTTAAGCGGCACGACCATTTGAATAGTGGAACAATTCGGATTGGCTATTATGTTTTTCTTTGAATAATATTTTATATCGTCGGGGTTAACCTCGGGAACTACTAACGGAACGTCTTCGTCCATCCTAAAATAAGACGTATTATCGATAACTACCGCTCCTTCCTTTGCGGCAATGGGCGAAAATCTTGCGCTTATCGAACCTCCCGGACTGGATAATATTATATCGATATTCTTTTTCTTAAAAGAATCTTCTTTCAAGGCATCCACAATATAATCTTCGCCTTTAAATTTTATGGTTTCGCCGAGAGAGTTTTCGGAAGCAAAAAGATAAAGTTCTCCGACCGGAAAATTTCTCTGTTCCAATATTTCTATAAATTCTCTGCCGACAAGACCGGTAGCTCCTGTTATGCCGATATTATATTTTTCTTTTTTCATATCCTTTATGTTTTCTTTATATTTGCCTATCCGCAATTAATTTTTATTTTTTTAATTCTTCCATGACTGCCCTGCCCATTTCTTTAGTACCCACGAGTTTCGTTCCAGCGGCGTTTGAATAAATATCGGCTGTCCTATATCCGTTTTTAATAACTTTTCCTACGGCAATTTCTATTTTTTCGGCAAGATTATCCATATCAAAACTGTATCTGAGCATCATCGCAACGGATAAAATAGCCGCAATGGGATTGGCTTTATTTTGGCCGGCGATATCGGGAGCGCTTCCATGTATCGGCTCATACATTCCTTTTTTGCCGTTGAGGCTTGCGGACGGAAGCATTCCTATGGAACCTGCGACCATAGAGGATTCGTCGCTTAATATATCTCCGAACATATTCGTCGTTACGATAACGTCGAAAGATTTAGGCTGTCTTATTAACTGCATGGAACAGTTATCGACATACATATTGGTTAACTCGACGTCGGGATATTCTTTAGAAACCCTTGCAACCACCTGCCTCCATAGCTCGGTGCATTCCAGAACGTTAGCTTTATCTACGGATAAAACTTTTTTTCTTCTTTTTCTTGAAATTTCAAAGGCTATTTTAGCTATTCTTTCTATCTCTTTCGTGGTATAAACTAAGGTATTAACGCCTTTTTTTTGCCCGTCCTCCAAATCAAAAATCCCTCTCGGCTGACCGAAGTATATACCGCCGGTCAGTTCCCTTACTATCATCATATCGGTTCCCTGTACGACGTCCTTCTTCAACGGAGAAGCGTCTATAAGTTCATCGTAAATCTTCGCCGGTCTTAAATTTGCGTATAATTCAAGGTCGTATCTTAAAGTCAAAAGCGCTTTTTCGGGTCTCAGTTCTATCGGAAGAGATTCCCATTTAGGTCCGCCTACGGCTCCAAAAATAACCGCATCGGCGTCTTTCGCAATCTTAAGGGCTTTTTCCGTTATCGGTTTTTTATATTCGTCGTAAGAAGCCCCGCCTACAAGGTCTTCTTCTATTTCGTATCTGACGGAATTAGAATCGAATAAAAACTTTAATACGTTTACCGCTTCGCCCGCAACTTCGGTTCCGATTCCGTCGCCGGCAAAAAGAGCTAATTTTATCATAATCTATTTCTTACCCTCCTTAATCTTTTTTTTGGCATATGCAATCAAACCGCCGGCGTTAACAAGTTCGGACATAAATTTTGGGATAGGCTTGGCTTTTACGACGGTATTTTTTGTTTTGTTTTTAATTTCTCCGGTATCGGTATCGACTTCAAGTATATCGCCGTTATCCATTCCGTCGGTATCGGCTTCGAGTATAAACAATCCTATGTTAAAGGCGTTTCGGTAAAAAATTCTCGCAAAACTCTTGGCTATTACTACGGGCACTCCGCTGACTTTAATGGCTCTCGGAGCATGCTCTCTCGAAGAACCGCAGCCGAAATTATTTCCGGCGGCAATAAAATCTCCTTTGGAAACTTTTGACGGAAACGATTCATCGGCATCTTCCATGCAATGCTTTCTTAAATTTTCGTCGCTTGAATCGTTTAAGTATCTTGCGGGTATAATAGCGTCGGTATCTATATTGTCTCCAAATTTAAAAACTTTTCCGCTGAATATCATGGCATCTCCTTTATATTACTTATTTAATCCTAAGATACTTCGTCGGGACCGGCAATCTTTCCGAGTATAGCCGATGCGGCGCACACGGCAGGGTTAGCAAGATAAACTTCGCTCTTGACGTCCCCCATTCTTCCCTTAAAATTTCTGTTGGTGGAAGATATCGCCCTTTCGCCGTCGGCCAATATTCCCATATATCCGCCGAGACATGGTCCGCATGTCGGAGTGCTGACCACCGCTCCGGCATCCATAAATATATCTATAAGCCCTTCTTTCGCAGCCGCTCTATAAATATCCGGGGTGGCGGGAATAACGATAAGCCTTGAATATTTCGCTATTTTTTTCCCTTTTAAAATTTCTGCGGCAATTCTTAAATCTTCTATCCTTCCGTTTGTGCATGAACCTATAACCGACTGGTCTATCTTTATGTTTTTTGCCGAAGCCTCGTTAATATCTACGCTGTTTTCCGGAAGATGCGGAAAAGCAACTTGAGGATTAATCGATTCGGTATTAAATTTTAATACTTTTGCATATTCGGCGTCTTCGTCGCTCTTGTAAAATATATAATCCCTTTTAGCTCTGTCTTTAACATAATCCTCGGTGATTTCGTCCGGTTCGAATATTCCGCTTTTTGCTCCGGCTTCT
>JAJYYS010000044.1 GCA_021800745.1 bacterium | reverse complement strand
AGGGTTGCAAGGGATTACGGGGCGGAAGGGATCGGGCTTTGCAGGACTGAGCATATGTTTTTTAAAGGAGACAGGATAAAAGCGGTAAGGGAGATGATACTTTCCGAAAATCTTGCAGAGAGGCAAAAAGCTCTCGCAAAACTTTTGCCGATGCAAAAATCGGATTTTCTTGAATTATACGAAGAAATGAAAGGATATTCCGTCAATATCCGCCTTCTCGATCCTCCTCTGCATGAATTTCTGCCGAAAACCGAGAAAGACATAAAAGAACTTTCGGAAATCATGAACATTCCCCATGAAAGATTAAAATCCAAAGTGATCTCGCTTCATGAAGTCAATCCTATGCTTGGACACAGGGGCTGCAGGCTTGGAGTCAGCTATCCCGAAATTTATGAAATGCAGGTTCAGGCTATTATGGAAGCGGCTTGCGAATTCCATAAAAACGGCAATAAAATAATGCCGGAAATTATGATACCCGTCGTAGGAATTTATGAAGAGATAAGATTACTAAAAGAATTGGTCGATAAAAAGGCTTCCGAAGTAATGGAGAAATACGGCGTAAAGCTTAAATATCTTGTCGGAACGATGATTGAACTGCCGAGAGCATGTATGGTTGCAGACGAAATAGCCAGAGATGCGGAATTTTTCTCGTTCGGAACAAACGACCTTACGCAGACCACTTTCGGCTTCTCCAGAGACGACATAGGTTCTTTTTTGCCTGATTATCTGAATAAAAATATACTGAAAAACGACCCTTTCATGGAATTAGACCGAAATGGCGTCGGAGAGCTTATGAAAATTGCCGTCGGTAAAGGTAAAGCCGCCAGAAAGGATATTAAACTCGGAATATGCGGAGAACACGGCGGAGACCCCAGCTCGATAGAATTTTGCCATGCTTTGAATTTGAACTATGTAAGCTGTTCCCCTTACAGAGTTCCGGTAGCAATTATTTCTGCGGCGCAGGCTTCGATTAAAGAGACGGCACTTTAATCCGTATATTGCAAGCTGTAATTACAACCAAAGTCCAGATTTAGAAATTTTTATATATGAATTGCCTAAATTACTTAATAACGAGATTGCTTCACTGCGCTCGCAATGACGAAATAGTGCGCTCGCAATGACAAGAAATGGACGGAGTCTGTCATTGCGAGCGGTAGCGGACGAAGTCCAGCGTAGCTAACCAATCTTGCTTTAAGAAAGAGAAAGGAATTAAAATTATACTGCTTTGCCAAGCGCATAATTCCTAAAAATATTATATTTCTATCGCAGGACCAAGGTTATATTGCAAGCTGTGTAATTACCATAGAGCATTTAATTTGAATACGACAAAATCAAAAACACCCTCAAGTTTTTCTTTAGATATTGCGTTATATATCGAAAATAGAAACGGTATATACGTTTTTTTATGCGATAATTATGCATCGGCTAAAGATTTGTATAAGAACATTTCATTTTTTTCGTCTAAAAAAATCTTCTTTTGCGAAGAAATAATTCCGGTAAGCATCCTTTATGATTTAAAACGCGATAATAATGCCGTCGTAATCCTGACCCCCCTTTCTTTTTTTTCTAAAGTCCCCGAGCCGGGCAGTCTTTTAAATTCTTTTATACATATCAAGAAAGGATTGGATATTTCCAGGGAAAACCTTATACGGACATTAATTTCTTACGGCTATGAGAAAACAACTCAGATAGAGAACGAAAACGAATTTGCCGTCAGAGGGGGCATCATCGACATATTTAACGGAGACGGACCATATCCAGCAAGGATAGATTTTTTTGACGAAACCGTCGAAGATATAAGATATTTCGATTTAAACACGCAGGTAAGCTTTAAAAGCATAGACGGTTTTGCGGTATTTCCGGTTAAGTCGGATTATTACGAAAAAAAGCTTAATATTATAGATGTATTGGAAAATCCGGTTTTATATATAGAAGAACCAGAAACCGAACTCTTAGATACGTTAAACCGCGATGCGCTTAATAGAAATATTTTTAACCTTTCCTTAAATAATTTAGATAAATTTTATTATTATAATTATAAAAAATCTGCAATATATTACGGCGTCAAAAATTCGGATAATCCGATAGGACGCTTATCTTCAGCCATAGAATCCGGAAATATCGATTTTATAGCAAAACTAAAATATAAAGACGGAAAATTAAATTTAGCTTTAATTAAGAAAATTTTCATTAATCTTATCGAAAAAGGATACCGGATAATAATAGCGTCAAAAAATGAGATTCATAAAGACAGGCTGAAAACGATTTTCGGGTCTATAGATTTAGACGAGGAGAAGGCGGGAGACAGGTTTCAAATCTCGACCGGAGATATTTCCTCCGGCATGATATCTAAGAAGCATAAACTCTTTATAATTAAAGACGAAGAGCTTTTCAGAGAACATGTGGATTTAGCGCGGGAATCAGGGCGCGGAGCGTCCGGCGCAGATTACTTTAAAAGCATAGAGGAGCTTAATCCGGGCGATTTCGTAGTTCACGATGAATTCGGGATAGCAAAATTCAACGAAATAAAAAACATTACGCTTAACGGCATTTCATCCGATTATTTTGCCCTTATTTTTGAAGGCGGCGATAAGCTTTTTGTTCCCGCCGATAAAATATATCTGCTCCACAAATATATCGCTTCTTCCGAAGAAAATTCTCCGGCATTGAGCAGGCTCGGAAACAAATCGTGGGAAAAAGCAAAAATAAAGGCGAAAAAGAAGGTTGAAGAGATAGCCGAAGATTTAAAAGTTTTGTATGCCAAGAGAATGACGGAAAGGGGATTTGCATTTTCCGAAGAAAATGAAGAATACAGGGAATTCGAAGAAAGTTTCGAATTTGAAGAAACAGACGACCAGTCCAAGGCCATAAAAGAAGTTCTGTCGGATATGCGCGGCAATAAGCCTATGGACAGGTTGATATGCGGGGACGTAGGATTCGGAAAAACGGAAGTTGCAATAAGAGCCGCTTTTAAAGCGGCAATGGACGGAAAGCAGGTTGCCTTAATAGCCCCCACTACTCTTTTAGTAGATCAGCATTACAATAATTTTAAAAAAAGATTTGAAAAATATCCCATAAAAGTAGCGTGTATTTCAAGGTTTATTAAAAAAAACGAAGAAAAAGGGATAATTAAAGAGATTAAAGACGGGGGCATAGACGTAATAATAGGGACGCATAAACTGTTATCCGAAAAGATAGCATACAATGATATAGGCCTTTTGATTATAGACGAAGAGCAAAAATTCGGCGCGCTCCAAAAGGAAAAAATAAAAAAAATAAGATACTCCATAGACGTGCTCGCCATGAGCGCAACCCCTATACCAAGGACGCTGTATCTTTCAATGTCGGGAATAAGAGATCTAAGCATTATAAGCACCCCGCCTTCCGGCAGGAAAAACGTTATTACGGGCATAGAGTTATATGAAGACGGGATTATAAAAGACGCGGTTTTTAAAGAATTGAACAGAGGAGGACAGGTTTATTTTATCGACAATAGGATATCGCACTTAGATTCGGTTCATAACAGGCTTAAAAAAATAATGCCCGATATAAGAATCGGAGTCGTTCACGGACGGCTGGATTCCGAGAAAATTATGGATATTATGCATATATTCTACAATAAAGGTTACGATATGCTTCTTTCGACTGCCATAATAGAATCTGGACTGGATAACCCCAACGTAAATACGATTATTATAAATAATGCCGAACAATTCGGTCTTAGTCAGCTGTATCAGCTCAGAGGAAGAGTCGGGAGATCGCATATACAGGCATACTGCCTGCTTGTCCTCGGGACGAATAATGAAAATTTAAGCGCCGAACAAAGAAAAAGGCTTAATGCGATTAAAGATTACAGCGAACTCAGTTCGGGCTTTAAACTCGCAATGGCGGATTTGGAAATAAGAGGGGCGGGAAATATTCTCGGAGGAGCGCAATCGGGACATATAAATGCCGTAGGGCTTGAAATGTGTATGCAGATGCTGAAAGAAGAGGTAGAAAAAATACAGGGTGTCGTTTTACCTCCCCAAATCACTCCCGAAGTAAAGATAAATTTATCGGCGAATATCCCCGATTCCTACATAAGCGAAGGGAAAACCAAGATGTCCGTATATAGAAAACTTTCTAATTGCAACAGCCTGAGCGATGTGGATAAAATAAGAGCCGAACTTAAAGACAGATTTGGAAAAATTGAAACTCCCGTCGAAAATCTTTTAAAGATAACCGAACTAAAGAGCTATATGAAAAACTCAAAAGTCCGGTTTCTTGAAATAAAAGAAAAAGAATTTATATTGGAATTTCATGAATCGGCGGGCACGGTTTTTGAAGCGCTGGTTAAATTGGTAAACGATAAAGAATTTTCGTCGATATATATATTTAACTTTATAGGGGAGTTTAAAATAAAAATCAGATTAAAGAAAGAGGTTTTAAGCCCTGATAAATTGGAAGAGGCTAAAATTATCTTGCAACGTTTATATAGCTATGTTAATATTTAAAGATAATTTGTATATTTAATTTTAACTTTTATGTATTAAGAGGGGAAAAATGAAAAAGTTTAAAGGTTCGATTTTATTAATCGCCTTATTCTCCATTGTTATATCGATGGGTTTATACGGATGCGCGAAAAAACAGTCCGCATCTTCCAAGGTCATAGCGACGGTTAACGGAAAAAATATTACCGCGGCTAAGTTTACACAGGAAATGTCTAAATTTCCGCCCGCCTTGAGGTCGTATCTCGAAACGCCTGCAGGCGAGAAAAGGCTGCTTAAGAGTCTCGTGGACAGGCAAATTTTAGTCAATGAAGCCTTAAAAGAAGGAGTAAATAAATCCAAGTCTTATAAATCGCAGGTTTCTGATTTTAGAAAGGGACTGCTGGTCCAGCTTTTATTGCATAAAGAGGTGGCAAACAAAGTTAAGGTTACCGATGCGGACGCTAAAGCGTATTACAAAAAGCACTATCTGTCGTTTAATCTGCCCTCTAAAATTAACGTAAGCTATATACAACTGAATTCGCCGAAGCAGGCGCAGATTGTTTACAAAATGCTGGCAGGCGGCAAACCTTTCGCCGCGGCGGCTCAAAAATATTCCACCGCCCCTAACGGAAAAAACGGCGGAGTCCTCGGCTGGATAAAATTTCAGGAAACAACCCCAGCATTTAATAATGCCGCATTCAGTATTCCAAAAGTAGGCGGTATTTCAAAAATAGTTAAAGTAGGCAGCCATTTCGACATAATAAAATTAAATAACGTCGTAACCGGCAAACCTAAGCCTTTTTCCGCTATCAAAGGGGAAATAGTTATGATGATGAAACAAAAAGAAGCTTCAAAAATTTTAAAGGCTTTTGTAAAAAATTTAAGAAAAAAATCCAAAGTAAAGTATTTTTATAACAATTTACCGGTTGCAAATTCGGGCGTAAATCCGAACATTCCGGCGCAGAAGACGGTTCCGGCTCCGGTAACGGGCAAGAAGCAGGGATAAATTAAATTCGTTATTGCGAGCGCAGCTAACCAATCTGTGTACTGAAAATATTAATTAAATATCTCAGGATGGGCCGTCTAAATACCGATTCATCCTGAGATAAAATTTCGAATTATGCAGACAGGGAACACAAACGGCATGCGTTTGTATGCTAAAGCGGAAAAATAAGATTTACTTATGATAAACACAATAAAAAAGACAGGGATTTCGATATTTATAATTGCGGTTATTTTATTTTCCGCAGGCTTAAAAAATGCGGATGCCGTAATAATAGACCAGGTAATCGCCGTAGTCAATAAAACTCCTATAACTTTGTATGAATTTGCAAAATTCAACAGACAGGCGTTCGAAGATTATGAACAGATGCAGAACGAAGCATCGCAGGGAATTTTTACTCAGTCGGATTCTGCGACGATGTCCAAAACTAAAGGCGTTCTAAATATTTTGGTGGACAATATTTTAATCAAGCAGGAAGAGGAGAAAGCCGCTATATATATCTCCCCGAAACAATTAAACGCATACATTAAAGCCGTGGCGCTTGCAAACAATTTTACGGTAAGCCAATTTTTCAATTTTCTCGCTAAAAGAGGCATCAGCAAGGAAGCCTATATAAAGCAGGTTAAAAGCCACTTTATGGAAGTAGAGCTTTTAAGAAAAGTTTACGGTAATAAGATGGTTATAACTAAACGGCAGTTGGTAGATTATTATAAAAAAAACATAGAAGAATTCAGGGGTGAGCCCAAGGTTGATTTGAAACTTATATTTTTGGCCGTTCCTTCAAATGCAAATAAGAAATTAAAGGAAGAAATATATAAAAGAATGTCTAAGATTAGAGAGACGGCTATAGCCGGAAATAAAAGTTTTTCGGCTCTGGCAAGAGAGTATTCCGAAGACCCTTCGGAAAAAAACGGCGGAAGAATAGGTTATATTTATAAAAATAAACTGTCCCCCAATTTTTCGGACACGGCTTTTAAACTACATGTCGGAGAAGTCAGCGGCGTTATAAGAACCAAATTCGGTTACGCGGTATTAAAATCCGTCGGAAAAAAAACGGGGTCTTTTAAAACCTTTAAACAGGCAAGACCTGAAATATTTTCTATTTTAGAAAAATATAAAACCAACAAATACCTTGAAAAAATTTTAAAAAAGGCAAGAAAAAGGTCTTACGTCAAGATATTGATTGCGGCATAATAAAATAAAAATTTAAATTGGTTAAGGAAAACTGTTTCATAGGCATTACAATGGGAGACCCCGGCGGCGTAGGGCCGGAGATCGCAATAAAGTCGTCCGAGTATTTTGCCGGGAAAAATGGACGCGTTAAACCGATTATTTTCGGCTCTTTCGAGCATATAGGCAACGTTTCAAAAAAGATAATAAAAACAAACACCCCGCTGAATTTAATCAGGCCGGAATCGCCTCTTAAAACATCGTATAAAAACGGAAAAATTAACGTAATAAATTTATCTTCGAAGTCTTACGGTTCCGTTAGATTAGGGGCAGTTAACCATGAATACGCAAAAGACGTCGAACGGTATATAGAAACGGCGGTAAATTTTTCTCTAAACGGCAAAATATGCGGTTTCGCGACCGCCCCTATTAATAAAGATATGATGCTTAAGGGAGGGGCAAGGTTTGGAGGGCATACCGAGCTGTTAGGATATTTAACGGGGTCCGACGATTTCGTTATGCTGTTTTATTCAAAAAAAATAATAACCGTTCTTGCGACTATTCACATTCCGTTATCAAGCGTTCCCGTTAAAATAACAAAAGATTTATTAAGGAAAATCATAAATATTTCGCTCGACTGGATAAAAACCGATTTCGGAAAAGAAAATCCGCGCGTTGCGGTATTAGGTTTAAATCCTCACGCCGGAGAAAACGGCAGAATAGGTAATGAGGAAAAAGACTTTATAACGCCGGTCGTCGAAGAATTTCAAAATAAAAACGAAAATATAGAAGGTCCTTTTCCGGCGGACAGCTTTTTTGCGAAAAGATATAAAGATTTCGACCTAATAGTTTCTATGTATCATGACCAGGCGCTGATACCGTTTAAACTTCTTTCTTTTAATAAAGGGGTTAACGTTACCGCAGGTCTCAAAATTATAAGAACGTCTCCCGTGCATGGGACCGCTTATGATATTGCGGGTAACAATACGGCGGATTACGGCAGTATGGTGGAATCGATAAAATTAGTCCGCAAGATATCGGAGAACAGAAATAAATGGATAGGAAAATAATAATCAAAGGGGCAAGGCAGCATAATTTAAAAAATATAAGCTTAGAAATTCCGAAAGACAAACTTGTCGTAATAACCGGCCTTTCAGGCTCCGGCAAGTCTTCTTTGGCTTTTGACACCATATTTGCGGAAGGGCAGAGAAGATATTTGGAATCTCTGTCTTCCTACGCAAGACAATTTATGGAGCAGATGGATAAGCCCGATGTCGATTCGGTAGAAGGACTTTCGCCGGCTATTTCCATAGAACAAAAATCCGTCAGCAAAAACCCGCGTTCCACCGTAGGAACTATTACCGAAATTTATGATTATCTCAGGGTCCTCTTTGCGAGAATAGGAGTTCCTTACTGCTACAATTGCGGCAAAAAAATAGAGCCTAAAACCGTAGATCAGATGGTGGAATCCGTTTATTCCAATAAAGCGGGGGAAAAACTGATAGTTTTGTCGCCGGTAGCCATAGGAAGGAAGGGCGAGTTCAGGGCAAAGTTCGACGACTATCTTAAGCACGGATTTTATAGAATATACGCCGACGGCAAAGAATATAATTTGGATGAGCCTATTAATCTCGATAAAAAAAAGAAACATAATATCGATTTGGTTATCGACAGGTTAACCATAAAAGAAGAAAACAAAAAAAGATTATTCGATTCCATAGAGCTTGCCTTAAAATTATCTTCAGGTATTTTAAAGCTGAAATATGAAAACAGAGAAGAGATATTGACTGAAAACTCGATTTGCTTGGACTGCAATATAAGTTACGGCAAACCGGAACCCGCGGTTTTTTCGTTTAACAGCCCGCAGGGCGCCTGTTCCGAATGCGGGGGATTGGGCTACAAGGAATATTTCGACGAAGACCTTGTTATCCCCGATAAGAACCTTTCCCTGAAGGAAGACGCGATAATTATTTTCAAAAACTCTACGCCGGTTTATAAAAATCAAATTATAAATGCTTTATCTACGCATTACGGGTTTGATCAGGATATACCTTATGCAGATTTAAGCCAAGATATAAAGCAAGCGATATTACACGGCTCAGGCGGCGAAAAAATAAAATTTTACGATGTAATGAACGACGATAAATCGTTCCATTTAAAATACTGGGAAGGCGTCATACCCCTGCTTGAAAGAAATATAGCGGAAGGAAATTATCTGCTCGACCCTAAAAAATTTAGGACCGAGCAGATATGCCCGGAGTGCGGAGGTTTCAGGCTGAAAAAGGAATCTCTAAGCTATAGGATAGGCGGTCTCAATATAGCCGAAATTGTAAATTTAAGCATTAAAGATACCCTAAGTTTTTTTAAAAATTTGAATTTAAGCGATTATGAATCAGGCATTGCCGCAAAAATTTTAAACGAGGTTAAAGACAGGCTTCAATTTTTAACCAATGTAGGGCTTGAATATTTGACTCTTTCAAGGCAGGCGCAAACGCTTTCGGGAGGAGAGTCGCAGAGAATAAGGCTTGCTTCGCAAATAGGCTCCGGCCTGACCGGCGTTTTATATGTTATGGACGAACCGAGCATAGGTCTGCATATGCGGGATAACGAGCGGCTTCTTAAAACGATTCTTGATTTGCGTGATAAAGGCAACACTCTCATTGTCGTCGAGCATGACGAAGCTACCATGCTTAAATCCGACTATATAATCGATATGGGACCGGGCGCCGGTAAAAACGGAGGCTATATAGTGGCACAGGGATCTCCGGATGAAATTATGAAAAACCCCGATTCCTTAACCGGAAAATATTTAACCGGAAAATTAAAAATAAATATGCCCGATTTCAGGAGGAGCAGTTTATCCGGTTATTTGGAAATAAGAGGCGCGAAAATGAATAACCTGAAAAATATAGACGTTAAAATTCCGCTGAATAATTTTATATGCGTAACCGGCGTATCAGGGTCTGGAAAGAGCACATTGATAATAGATACGCTTTATCAGGCAATATCGGCTTATAAAAACGGGTATATATCCGATTTTAAAAAGTTTGAGGCGGAAGATATAATAAACGTAAAATATTTCGACAGGGTGGTCAATATAGACCAGTCTCCCATAGGGAGAACGCCGAGGTCTAATCCGGCAACTTATACCGGAATATTTACGCTTATAAGAGATATCTTTGCGGGAACTAAAGAAGCAAGAGCAAGAGGCTACGACCCCGGCAGATTCAGTTTTAACGTAAAAGGGGGCAGATGCGAGGCATGCAGCGGGGACGGGGTAAAAAAAATAGAAATGCTTTTTATGCCGGACGTCTATGTAATGTGCGATGTATGCAAGGGGAAAAGATATAACAGACCTACTTTAGAAATTGCGTATAAGAATAAAAATATTTATGACGTATTAAACATGACCGTAAAAGAAGCTTATGAATTTTTTGATGCGGTTCCCGCTCTTGCGCATAAGCTAAAGTTTTTAATCGACGTGGGACTCGATTATATAAATTTAGGACAGCTTGCGACTACATTGTCGGGAGGAGAGGCTCAAAGAATAAAACTCTCAAAAGAGCTGTCGAGGCCGGGGCAGTATAAAACGCTTTATATACTCGACGAACCTACTACAGGGCTTCATTTTGACGATATAAGCAAACTTTTAAACATATTAAATCTTTTAGTAGAAGCAGGCAATACCGTCATAGTCATAGAGCATAATTTAGACGTAATAAAATCGGCCGATTATATAATCGATATGGGACCGGAAGGCGGCGACGGCGGCGGCAGAATAATCGCATGCGGAACGCCGGAGGAGATTTCTCTTAACGGGGCTTCGTCTATCGGCGGATATCTATCGGGATTATCTGATTTCAAATAAATTCATTATATTTCATTTCATTTCATATTACATCATTTTATTTCAAAAAACCGACCTAACTTATTTTAATCCTTTTTAAAATTGGTAATATCTGAAGAAACACGAT
>JAJYYS010000043.1 GCA_021800745.1 bacterium | reverse complement strand
GCCTATCATGCGGAGGCGTTAAAACAGTTGTCCCATAAGTATTTAAAATCCCGTTATCTTATGGGCATTAACGAAATAGGCGGAATCATGAGAAATTTATCGCTCGAAGATATCGAAAATATTTTTAATTCCATAAGATCAATCGTAAATAAAGTTCAGGAGATAATTAAAAAGAATATGGAAACGAAATCCCATATAGACAGGCTTAAGACTACCGGAAAAATAGATTTAAAAACGGCAAAGCGGTTCGGCGCAAAAGGAGTTGTCGCAAAAAGCGCAGGAATTTCATCAGACTTAAGAATAAACAGACCGTATCTTTTATACAGTAAAATAAATGTTAAACCAGTCGTATTTGAAGATGGAGATGCTTTTTCGAGATATATGGTCAGAATTGAAGAAATAGGACAGTCTTTAAATATACTTGAATACTGTTGCGATATGCTTAAACGAAAAGGATTTCGTTACACAGCAGATTATTTATGGAGGCAGGAAGAATTTGAAGAGTTGAAGGACTTGGAAAACCGATATTTAAAATACGAAAAGTCAAAGCACGGCTTTGGATACGCGGAATCGTCCGAAGGAGCAATTTTTTGTTATATAAAAGATTTTGACGGTAATATTTTTAAAAAAATAAATATCAAGTATCCGTTTGAAAATAATTATAAATTGTTTGCCTGCGGTACAAAAAATACGATGATGATGGATTTTAACATTAACGAAACGAGTTATAATTTTTCCGTTGCGGCATTGGACAAATGAAGCGGAACAAAAACAATAAAGTTAAAAAAATCAATATAATAATTATAATATAAGGATTAAAGCATAATGGCTTTCTGGACTTATAACGGATTAAAATTCGGAATAAAATCGGTTAAATTTCCTAAAGAAAACGATTTTTACGACGGCTTTATCTCATCGTTAAAAATAAATGAACAGAAATGCTTAAATTTGACAAAAAAAGTCAATGAGCTAGAACGGAAATGCAGGGAGTGTGAACTTGTCTGTCCGACGAAAGCAATAAACCTGAGTAATTTATCCGGCGAAGAAGAAATAAAGGAGGGTGCGGCTTTAAAAGTTATCGATGCGGAAAGATGCATTTTTTGCGGATTGTGTATAGATGCCTGTATCGATGTTACGGACTCAAGAGGTATCGGTGCAATAAGTTATACAGCAGGATTAGATTTCAATATACGTCCGCAAAATTATACGGCCGATAAAAAAATTTTTAAAAAATCGTTATTTGTTAAACATATAGATACAGGTTCTTGCGGGGCATGCGAATCGGAAATAAACGCGTTAAACAATCCGTATTACAATATGCACAGGTTGGGAATATTTATTACGCCAAGTCCTAGGTTTGCCGATGTATTGCTTGCGACCGGAACTTTTACGGAACGGATGGAGGAGGTATTTTTAAATGTTTTAGATAATATTCCGAAACCTAGGTTTATCGTTTTGGCAGGTTCATGCGCTATTTCCGGCGGCGTTTTCGAGAACGAAACGGCAAAGGGGGCGAAGGATTTAAACCTGTTTGCTTTACTCGATAACGAAAATGTAATTGCGCTGCCCCACTGCCCGCCAAATCCTTTTGAAATATTAAACGTTTTGCTGTTAATAAAAAACGGTGGCTTAAAATGACGTATAGTTATTATTATCTATTTTTACTTTTTTCGTTATCAGGCGTTATTGTTTCGATTATAGGTTTGATTTCAGGGGATAGATTTAAATCCATACCTTTCGTTTTTTCCAACGTTCTATATATGGCGGCTTCTTTTACGGCTGTTTTATATTCAGTAATTTCGTTTATCGAAGGGGGAAATCTTTTAAACCTGTCGTTTCGGATTGGAAGATTTTTTCCTGCAGGCGGAATAATATTAAAATTCGACCCGTTAAGCGATTTTTTTATACTGTTTATTTTTTCGGTATTTTTTTATATAGCCCTCTACCAGATAAAATATATCGAAAAGATAGGTAGCGAGATAAATACGCCGCTTTTTTCGTTCCTGTTCGGCATAATGCTTATCAGCGTTTACTATGTCATTATTTCCTTTAACGGCTTTATGTTTATGATTTTCTGGGAAATTATGGCGGTATCTTCCTATTTTCTTGTAATGACCAAACATTATATCAAGGGAACTAAGAGAGCCGCTTTTTTAATGGCGGTTATAATGGAAATAGGTGCAATGCTTATAATAATCGGTTTAATAATTTTATATTTGCATGCAAATAGTTTTAATTTAGAAACGCTTAAAAGTTTAATTATGCCGGCTTATGTAAAAGAAATAGTTTTTCTGTTGTTTTTATTCGGTTTCGGGGCAAAAATGGGCATAGTTCCACTTCATATATGGCTGCCCGAGGCTCATCCCGCATCGCCTTCAGGCGTGTCCGGAATTTTAAGCGGCGTGTTAACGTCCTGCGGGGTTTACGGGGTCATCAGGTTCGGACTTTATGTTCTTCACCCGCTAAACACTGCGTTAATCCTTGGTTCAATCATATTGATTATTGCGGCATCGACGATGTTTTTCGGCGTTTTATATATGTCCCAGACGCATGATATTAAAGTGCTGTTGTCTTATTCGACCGTCGATAATATGGGTTTGATATTAACCGGAATAGGCGCATCGCTTTATTATAATTATTTCGGTTTAGCCGGTCTCTCCGCACTTGCTCTCGTCGCCTCGCTATACGCTCTTATAAATCATGCGTTTTTTAAAAGCCTTTTATTTATGGGTTCGGGAAATATAGAATATGAAACGGGAAGCCACGATATCGATAAATTCGGGGGAATTTTAAAAGGCATGCCTTTGACTGGAGGGCTTATATTTATAGGGATTTTATCAGCCGCCGGAATTCCGCCGCTTAACGGGTTCGTTTCCGAATGGCTAAATCTCGAGGTTGTATTTTTAGGTTTTCATATAAGTTCCGTTCTTCCAAGGATACTTATTTTTACGGTAGGAGCCATAATGGCTTTAAGTATGGCCGTTGCGGTTTCGACTTACGTGAAATTATATGGACTTACGTTTCTAGGTTTGCCAAAGTCAAAGGAAGCTAAAAAAGCGAAAGAAGTTCCGTTTTCTATGAATATAGCCCTTTTTATACCGGCGCTTATTAGCTTATCTTTGGCGGGCTTTATGTTTTTATATACTCCGGTTTTATCTAAAGTATCCCAGTCTATATATCACATTAATATTAGCGGTAAAATATTAAAAAATTATATATTTATACCTTATTACAGCTCGTTTTCTGCTTCAAGCCCGGTTTACCTGTTTTTCGTATCGATCGCGTTTATATTAATCCTTTATATTTTATATAAAACTATAGTAAAACCCAAGCAACGTTTCGTGGATTACGCATGGACAGGCGGCGGAAGCAAAAATTTAATAAATCCGCATGCACAAGTATCGGCGCTGGGTTTTTCCAATGCTTTAAGAATTATGTTTAATCTTGTTTATAAAAAAAGAAGCAGGGTACATGTTCAAAGCGAAACATCAAAACATCCTTACGAACTTAAAAACCCTTTTCCTTACTCGTCTTATTATCATAATTCGAGCGGTTACGGCTCATATATATTTCCGCTTATCGAATATTATCTATATCTGCCCCTGATAAAACTGTTCGAAAAAATCAGTTCCGTAACGACCGGACTTATGCAGAACGGCTCTTTAAATTTGTACATATTTTATATATTCTTCGTCTTTATCGCGGCTTTTTTTATAATCGTTATGATACCCTTGTAGAATCTATTAGCGAAAATAATTTTTGGATTTTCTAATATATTTTTGTAAGAGTTAAAAAATGTTATACTATAATAATAATAATGCTATATTAAAATAATATAAAACAATTACGGTCTTATATGGACGATATAAGATTTAAAGAAATTCTAAAAGATTGCGGTTTATCGGCCAAAGGAATCGGAGAACTTAACGGTCTTCTCTTAGAAAGCCGCATAGAACTTCTTAACAGCGTAATTAACTTCAGTCGCGGCGATGTCGATAATCTAGCTAAAATAAAGTCTTGCATGGAAAATTCGGCAAACGAAATATCCGATGCTTTTTATAACCGTATTGCAGGGATTGAAGAACTGAAGGAAAAGTTAAGCGCCGATGCAAATCTTCTCGAGCAATTGAAACTAACTAACGCAGACTATCTAAAATCGCTTTTCGAACTTAACTATGATGAAAACTATTTTAAAAATACTATAGCCATTGGGTTAGCACATAACATCCTAGGTGTTTCACCTTCTATATATATTGTTTTATACGGCTATTATGCTAATCTTGTTTCGTCATTCGTATTAAAATGCTCTCAGAAGACTGGACTTAGCCTGATAGACACCCTTAAAAACGTAAATTCGATTCAAAAAAAATTAACAATAGATACCACGTTTGCAATAGAATCTTATTATAAAAAGTCGATGGACGATAATTATAAAACAGAACAGCAGACTCTAGGCATGCTAATGTCTATTGCAGAATATAAAGACATGGATACGGGCAATCATATTGCCAGAGTTTCTAATTATTCCAGAATAATAGCGAAAAATATAGGTTTGGACGGCCTTCATCAGGAACGGATATTTTACTCGAGTCCTATGCACGACATAGGCAAGGTTGGAATTCCGGACAATATTATTTTAAAACAAGGAAAACTTACCGAACCGGAATATGAAATAATGAAAATGCATTGCAATATCGGCTACGATATTTTAAAAAATTCAAATTCTCCGATTTTAAAAGACGGCTCGATTATTGCCGCTTCCCATCATGAAAACTTTGACGGAAGCGGTTATCCCTTTGGGTTGAAGGGTGAAAAAATTCCTATAGAAGGAAGAATTTGTAAAGTAGCCGACGTATTCGACGCACTTGTCAGCAAAAGGTGCTATAAACCTGCAATGCCTGTTGAAAGCGCCATCGAAATTATGAATAGAGAAATGCAATCTAAGGAAATTTTTGATCCTGATTGCTTTAACGCTTTTTTTAAAGGTCTCGACGAAATTATGGAAGTGAAAAAAGGTATAGACAAAAATAGCCCTTCCGCTCCGGCAGACAGCTCTATGCTCCAGTAATCTTTTTTATTTCTTCATCAGTAAATATACCTTTGTCGAACCTTACCGTATGGGTTTTAGCGTCGACCTTTAATGTTTTCAAGGTACCTTTGTCTATGGTTTTATTATCTTCAAGCTCTTTAACGGCTTTACCTAAAACTCTTGTCATGGAAACGTTATTTAATACTATGGCGGTTCTCATAGCAGATTTAAGAATTTCTATCGCTTTATTAGCGTTATTTGCGGCCTCGCTTTCTGCCTGTTCTATCATAGAGCATATATTTCGTTGTTGAATATAATGCATGACTTCTTTATCTGTGCCGTAAACAGAACTGTCGCCTCTGCCGAATTCTACAGCCGTTTCCATAATTGCGGTTTCCATTCTGTATGGATTCCCGCTGACGTCGTAAGTTAAATTTATTTGAGATAGGAGAGCTTTTCCGGACTTATGCTCCGGAACGGTCATTTCTATTAGAAATATAGTAGCATCCCCTATCTCTGCGTTACCAAGCAAAAAAGGCTTTAACGATAAGTCAACTTCAGACTGTGTTGGATAGACCATTGATATGCGGTTGATTTTAGCATTTTTTATTGTGCTTATATTTAAAACGATGTTGGAAATTATTTCGTTAACCGAATGTTTAGATTCCGGCAAAAAAATATTTTTAGAAGCCGCGGAAAACTCCCGTCTTTCGGAATTTATGCCCTTTTCGTGATTAATTTCAAGAAGTATAAACAGCTTTTGATCCGGTGTATCGGCAGGCAGATAATGTCTATGTAATTTTATTTTAACGTCAAGCATATTTTTAGTAACTATTATTATAAAGGCAAATAAAATTCTTTAATTCTTCTTATGTTATAAAGCTTCAAGTTTATTAATTATATCACATATAATTTTAAATAAAATCGTAACATAAATTTAACAGAATCTTAACGCAATTGTAATATTTAGCATGGTAAGATTTTAGTAATACTGTAAGCAAGATTTATTCACTTCCCATTAGCTTCCGGGGTTAATGCAGAATTAATCCCGGGGGTTTTATCAAAATAAACGCGAAAAAAGACGCCGTTGCTGTTGCGGATTGTCTTAAAAGATTAAGTCAAAAAAATAAATAGAAAATTTTATCTGTTACTTTTTCCTGCGCTACAAGATAGGCATACGGAATAGAAGCCCGTCCTTAAAATATAAAAGCGAACCTGGCACGTCTACGTAAGATTTAACAAAAATTTAACATAAACGTCATAAAACCGTAATATTCATTTGATAGAATTAATAAATATGAACATATAAATAAGGAGGCTGCATAAATGGAAAGTCCTGCATTTTTTGACAATTTAGTGAAAAGCGCAAGCCAGAATGCTGTTTTAATGAGGTCAAAATTTCTCAATATTATCAAAAGACAGATAAAATTCAGTCCGTCTAAACGCTGCGTTATGAACGTCAAATGCGGGTGCGATGAAAATAATTTCGATGTTCTTGTTACGGAAGAAGATATAGGAAGGGTTTACGACAGGTTTGCCAAAAAATGTCCTGCCTGCGGCGAAAATATCAAAATCAATTTTAACTTTAAAAGTTAAATGCGGCAGAATATAAATTTATACGGCAAAAATTAATAAAACCTTAATTTTAAAGGGGGATTAATTTATGGAAACGGCTAAGAATTTAAGGAGCCAACTGCTGAATAAGGTTGACGAGATTGACCTTGTTAAGCATCATTTCAGGACTATGTTTACGGCGGGAATGGGTTTTTTTACCGACGCTTACGACCTTTTCATAATCGGGGTCGTTATAGCATTACTCACGCCTATATGGCATCTTACGACTTCGGAAATTGCGCTGCTTGGAGGTTCGTCGTTGATTGCGGCGGCGTTTGGAGCATATATTTTCGGAAGGGTTTCGGATATTTTCGGCAGAAAAGCGATTTACGGCTTGGAAGTTTTAATCTTAACGATAGGCGCGATAGGTTCGGCGTTTTCGCAGGATATTACCCAGCTTATAATATGGAGGATTGTTTTAGGCATAGGCATAGGAGGCGATTATCCTATAAGCGCGATAATAATGAGCGAATATTCGAACAGAAAAGACAGGGGAAAATTAGTTTCCATGGTTTTTTCGCTTCAAGGCATAGGGCTTATCGTCGGCCCGATGGCGGCTATTATTATTTTAATGCTGGGGGTTCCGCACGATATGGCATGGAGAATACTGCTCGGATTAGGCGCCATACCTGCGGCAAGCGTAATATATTTAAGAAGGAAGATTAAAGAAACGCCATATTACAGCCTTGGCGTAAAAGGCGACGTTTCCAACACGGTTGCAGCGGTTAATGACCTAACCGGAGCAAAGATTAAAATAGACGGCAATACGGCATCTAATTCAGCGCATACTAATGGAAACGGCGGCGGCGTTAAATTAAAAACAAAATGGCATGACATGTTTAAATATCCGAATAATTTAAGGCTTCTTGGAACGGCTGGGTCATGGTTTTTATTAGACTGGGCTTTTTACGGAAATTCAATAAGCTGGCCGCTCGTTATGAAGTCTGTCATGCCGCACGGGACATTTATCCAGAGCCTTGCCCTCTCCACAATCGTTTTCATAGTTTTCGCCGCTCCTTTTTACTGGATAGCGGCATTCAGCATGGATAAGCTCGGCAGGAAATTTATTCAGATTCTGGGTTTTCTTGGGATGGCGGTATGCTATCTTATAATTTCCCTCACAAGTTTCGGCGGATATGAACTTATTCCGGCGATGTTCATTCTCGTATTCGGCTTAAGCTATGTCTTTGTGGAATTTGGACCTAATACTACTACTTTTGTTTATCCGTCCGAGGTTTTTCCGACTCCTATAAGGGGGTTCGGAGACGGTATATCGGCAGGAACCGGAAAGGTGGGCGCATTTTTAGGAACCTTATTATTTCCTTTCCTTATGGTTACCATCAAAGTTCAGGGAACTTTTATGGTTCTTGTAGTAATTTCGTTCCTTGGGGCGATTCTTACGGCTTTTGCCCTTCCTGAGACTAAAGAAATGTCTTTAAGGGATGTAGCAGAAGAAGAAAAATACGTCGAAGAGGGCAGTCCCGCAATATGAAATATTCAAAGGCGGATACGCACATTCATACCAGTTACAGCGACGGGAATAATTCTCCGGAGGATATCGTAGAGGCGGCGGCGGGCAGGCTCGACGTAATCGCCGTAACCGACCACAACAGGATTAAGGGCGCTTTTAAAGCAAAAGAATACGCGTTAAAAAACAATTTCCTCGAGGTGGACGTTATTATCGGAGAAGAGATTTCTACAAAAAACGGGCATGTCGTAGGGCTGTTTTTAGAAAATAAGATAATACCCGGCAAAACGGCTCAGGAAACAATCGACGAAATACATTCGCAAGGGGGGCTTGCAATAGCCCCTCACCCTTATTACTTCGTTTCTTACGCCGAAAAAGGTTACGCGCCTATAAGGAAGCTTTTGTCCGAGCTTGATTTCGATGCGGTAGAAGTTATTAATAATTCCAGCACGTTTTCAATTTTTTCCAATGCGGCCGCTTCCCTTGCAAACGTATCCATAGGGCTTCCTCAGCTCGGAGTAAGCGACGCTCACAGAAGCGATTTTATAGGCAAAGGTTATACGGGTTTTTACGGAAAAACGGCCTTAGATTTAAGGTTGCAGATAAAAGATAAGAAAACCACCGCACATTTTAACCGCTATTCCCTGCAGGAGTTTAAACTCAATACCGTCCAGTCCGCAAAATCTTTTTATTTTTATTTCTTCGGAAAGAAGGACGGCGGCAAAGACCTTGCTTGAACCGCCGCCAATGCTAATAATTTAAAATATATAACATATTTATTATATGTTATAATACCTTAATAACATATAAGTCAAAATAGCCTCCTTTAAAAATAGAAAGATATGGCAAATATTCTTATAGCTACAGGCAATGCCCATAAGTTTCAAGAAATTGAAGCTATAATGGGGAAATTTGCGGGTTTAAGTCTAAATTTAGTTTATTTGGATAAAAGTTATCGGGTTGAGATAGTAGAGGACCGCGAAACATACGAAGATAACGCAAAAACTAAGGCTGAGGGCTACCTGAAATTTTTGGAAGAAAATCCGGAGTTAAGGGCAGAATTAAATCTCGATTTTATAATCAGCGAGGATTCGGGGCTTGAGGTAGAGTGCTTAGATGGCGCTCCCGGTCTTTTTACGGCAAGGTATGCGGGCGAAAACGCTTCGGATATTGCCAACATAGAAAAACTTCTTAACGGCATGAGGTTTAAAACGGAATGCGCGGAAAACAGGCGCGCTAAATTCGTCTGCCATGCTTGCCTTTACGATATTAAAAAAAATAGTTTCGAGTATTTTTACGGAGAATTAAAAGGTTTAATTGCAGAAGAAATAAGCGGAACGAAAGGTTTCGGCTACGACCCCGTTTTTATCGTGCCGGAGTTTAATAAAACGGCGGCGCAGATAGGCGCGGAGGAAAAAAACGCAATATCGCACAGGGCGGTTGCTTTCGGAAAAGTTGCCGAGGCGATAAAAAGCTCGCAATTTTAATAAACACGGTAACAGAATTCAATTCTGTTACCGTCACAAATTGGAAGCGGCGGTAGAATATTTATCGAACTATATGGATAAAAAACTTATAAATGAATTTGAAATGCTGTTGGGAAAGGGCAGGGTTCTGTCAGAAACCGAGGAACTTCTCTGCTATTCCTACGATGCTACGTCCAAGGATTTTATGCCGGACGCCGTGGTGTTTCCGCTTAATGCGGAAGAAATATCCAAAATAGTCAAGCTATGCTTAAAATATAATACCCCCGTCGTCGGAAGGGGTTCCGGAAGCGGATTTTCGGGCGGAAGTCTGCCTTTAAAAGGCGGTGTCGTGGTTTCGTTTACGAAAATGAACCGGATTCTGCAATTAGACGAAGAGAATATGTTTGTTACCGTCGAACCGGGCATTATAAACGCCGACCTTAAGTCTTACCTTTCCGAAAAGGGATACTTTTATCCGCCCGACCCCGCAAGTTACGAGTTTTCGACTATCGGCGGCAATGTAGCCGAATGTTCCGGTGGACCCGCCGCCGTAAAATACGGCGTTACCAAAGACTACGTCGCGGTGCTGGAGGTTATAACGGGGGAAGGCGAAATTATCGATACCGGCTCAAAAACGGTTAAAAACGTTTCGGGATATAATCTTACCCAGCTTTTTACAGGTTCGGAAGGCACACTCGGCCTTTTTTCCAAAATTACGCTTAAAATTTTATCGAAACCGGAAGCAAATTCGCTGATTTTAGTATCGTTCGACGATATAAATAACGGATTTAACGCCGCAATTTCTCTTTTGAAACTGAGGGACAGGCCGTCTATGCTCGAATTTATGGACAAATCTTCAATCGAATCCGTCAAAGGCTATTTCAAAAGCGATATAATCAAAATAGACGGAAATTTTTTGTTTATCGTAGAAGCCGACGGTTCTCGGGAAGAGGTGGATAAATCCATAGGAGAATATGAAAAAATATTGAAAGAATTTTCGCCTATTTTTCTTTTTGTTTCAGGAAAAGACGAGGATAAAAAAGTTATAATGGACGCGAGAAAAGCCATATCTCCGTCTTTAAGGAAATACGGCGACCTTAAAATAAACAACGA
>JAJYYS010000042.1 GCA_021800745.1 bacterium | reverse complement strand
GCGTCTAAGCCGGTTTCCTTTTCAAGTATCTTCTTAAGCGGAACGTCGCGCCAGTTTAGGTTTGGAGAAAACATAACAGAGCCTGTCTTATCGTCTATCTGCCCCGCTATGCCGACGCCTATAGCTTTAACGCCGTATTTTCCGTTTGCCGATAAAAATTGTTTTATATTTTGTATTACGAAATCTGTCTGCCTTCCGGCTTCATTCAGCGATTTATCGAGCGGAACGGACATACGGCTCTTTACCGTCCCGTCTTCGCCGGAAATTCCACATCTTAAATTTGTACCGCCTATATCTATTCCTGCCGTATTCATTTCCATATTATTTTAATTAAAAAATAAAGACCATCGTCAGGAATTATCGCTATCGTCGTCTCCCGCTATCTCGACCTTTTTCCCTTTATATTCCCCTATTATCCTGTTCCTGCCGCTCTTTTTAGCCTCATAAAGGAAATCGTCGGCAATTTTTAAAATATCGTCCGTGCCGTTTATTCTTTCGTCCGGCATAGCGGCAATTCCTATGGAAATGGTAACTTCACCCTGCAACTGCATAAATTTCTGATTTTTTATCAGATTTTTTAATTTTTTAGCTGAAAGAACGGCTCCGTTAAAGTCGGTCTGAGGCAGAATGATAACAAACTCTTCCCCACCGTATCTCGTGGCTATATCTATATTTCTAATATTGTTCCTTAAAATACCGCCTATCTGCGATAAAACTATATCGCCGACCTTATGTCCGTAAAAATCGTTGACGTGTTTAAAATGGTCTATGTCTAATATCATAATGGATAAACTGCTCCCGTATCTTTTAGCCTTGTTGAATTCAACTTCCAAAACCTCGTCCATTTTTCTTCTGTTGTAAAGCCCGGTAAGTTCGTCGGTTATCGAAAGCTCGTTTATCTTTCTGTGTATTTTTGCGTTATCCAAAGATACGGAAAGCTCTTTAACGGCATGCTCCAAAAATGCTATGTCTTCTTTTTTAAAACCATGTATGGAAGAAACCATTAAAACGCCGATATTTATATCGCCGACATACATAGGAAGCCAGACTATATCTCTTGGAAACACTTCGCAAAAACCGTAATCCATAGCCATTCCCTCTCCGCTCTTTTCCATAAGTTTTTCTTTTAGAATCATGGCGTTTTCCGGAATATCGCGAAACCATATCGTTTTTCTGTCTTTAAGGCAGTGTCCCGCCATCCCCTCCGAAGCGCTTATCTTATTAGCCACGAATTTTCTTATGCCGTAAAACTGCCACGGGATTAAAAAACCTTCTCCGTCTGAAGACCGAGAAAACCCGGGTGCATCGTCTGCGTCCGGCTTGTCCGTTTTTATATCCGTTTCGTTATTATTTTTATTCTCGTCTCCGGCTGAAGTCGTAAACTTGCCGCTCTTGCTGTAAACATATATAATGCCGGAAGATATATTTAGCAGCTCCTCTAAAATATTTAAAGTCGAGGTTATTATTTTATCGAAATCCAAAGAGCCGACTAAGAAATCGGAAAACGAATTATACTTTTCCATTCTTTCTTCCCTGTCTTTAACGGTCATAGCCATTTCGGTAAAACCTTTGCCTATACCTTCAAATTCGTCGTTGGTATTAATAACGAGTTTAGTGTCTAAATCTCCCGAAGTAAATTCTTTAATAGCGGTTTCTATGGCGGATATAGGGTTTAAAGTATCTTTGGAAGCAAAATACGAAATGACTAGGGATATGACGAGACCTATGAAAATAATAAATATTGCATACTCTGCCGTCTTTCTGAATAATGTAACGTAATGCCTGTTTGAAATAAAGACGGCTATGGAGCCTATAACCCTGCCGTTTATGTTTTTTATCGGGTGGAATGCGGCAAAAACGGTTTCTCCGTGATAATTCAATTCCTTTATAAAATTCTTTCCGTCTTTGATTTTATTATGGATATCTTCCGGAAGCCTCGAGCCTTCGCCGAAAATGTTTCCGGGGATTTTTAGGGTCGAAAGGCATACCTGCCTGTTAAAAAGGGATGCAAAAACGGCTGTTTTCAGGTGATATTCGTTATAAATGGTTTCGGGTAAATAGCTGTTCCCGCTTAAGTTAATCAAACCGAAAATAGAACCTATAGGATGGCCGTCGTAAAGCAGAGGGACTACCGTTACCAAAAACATATTGGAAACGCCGTTTGACGCTCTGAGATTCATCCTCAAGAGAGTAGATTTTCTGATGATTGCGGTCTTTACGACGGGAAAACCCGTCCTGAAAGCTTCGAATATCATGCCTCCAAGCGAAGGCTTGAACCTTTTGCTTCCTCCGGTAGATGCCGCAATAAATCCTTCCTTATCCGTTATTCCTATATAGTCTGCAAAATTAAAAGCGTCTTTGTATGATTTGATTAATGAATTCTGGAAAGAAATATTGTTGCGAATAACCGCATTTATCAGATAAGGGTTGTAAGAACTTATCAAAAACCCGTTTTTAAGGCGGTTTGCCTGCGAATAATAAATCCTCTGCGCGCCGCTTAACGTAATATTGACCTTATTAAGGCTTTCTTTCTTGGTCTGATTCCTGAATATGTAGGTATTAGCAAGAGCTAAAAGAATCAGAGGGATTAAAACGGCTAAAGAAAAGGATAAGACTAATTTAGTCTTTATGGAGATTTTCGGCCGGTATCCAGCGGAATATTTTATTTCGGACATTGACTACTCCATGTATCACATTTAATAAATTTTATAACTTTTGAAAATTTTTGCAAGAAAAATTATTTCTCAGCCTTTATTAATCTTTAATTAAGCTTATAGCAAACTGCTTTGCGGTTCTTCCCGACCTCGAACCTTTAATGAGCGCATAATTCACTGCATTTTTTCTAACTGCGTCCATATCGACGGAAGATACTTTGACGCCGTATTTTTTTAAATACAGTTCGACTATTTTAAGATATGTTTCTTGATTAAAACTGTATAATCCGTACGTCAAACCGAATCTGTCGCTTAATGAAAGACTTTCTTCGGCTTCCTCTTCGGGATGTATAAAACCGGAACCCGGTTTTTCCACAGAAAACATTTCCTTTGTAAGGTGACGTTTATTGGAAGTAGCGTAAATAATAATATTTTCAGGAAGCTCGTCCAGTCCGCCGTCGAGAATCGATTTAAGCTTTTTATAAAACATGGAATCGGCATCGAATGCGATATCGTCAAAAATCAGTATGAAACGGTAAGGTCTGGTTTTAATAACGGTGATTAATTCATAAATCAGTTCCGCAGTATCTTCCACTACTTCTATAAATTTAATTTTGTTTAAATAAGGCGGTTCGCCGAACGATTTTGCCAGCGCCCTTATAAGCGAAGATTTGCCGGTTCCTCTGTCGCCCCATAAAAGCACGTTATTGGCAGGTTTTTCCGATGCAAATTTCATAGTATTCTGAAAAACGTCTTTAATTATATTGTCTATTCCGATAAAATCGGAAAGCGACAGGGAATAAGCGCCGGCATTTATCCCGCCCGATTCTTTGGCGCCGGCGTTTTCGTCCGTTACGGGCTTTAAAATATATTCGCCGTTTATTTTAAAAAACTTGAACGAACCGAACCTGTCTATATGGGAAGTATCGTATTTTATAATGCTATGTTTATTATAATCAATTTTACGGACATTTTTAAACTCATCGTAAATTTCGGAAATGATACGGTTTATGTTCCGCACTTCTTTATTTAATTCATCCATTAATTTTTTAATTTATAAATTAATTTTATTTAAAAGAAGCGTTTAATTTAATAGAGCAGTAAGAGGAGCACATAGAACAGACTTTATCGTCTTTAAGAGGAAGGGATGCTCTCATTTCTTTTGCTCTTTCAGGGTCTAACGCACATTCGTATTGTTTATCCCAGTTCATTGCACGCCTGTTTTTACTCATTTCGATATCTAAATCCAACGCGCCTTTAATTCCTTTTGCAATATCTCCGGCGTGGGCGGCAATCTTAGAAGCTATAACTCCGTCTTTCACGTCCGAAACGGATGGAAGCCTTAAATGCTCGGCCGGCGTAACGTAACATAGAAAATCTGCGCCCGCGCCCGCGGCTATTGCGCCGCCTATGGCGCTGGTAATATGGTCGTAGCCGGGCGCTATATCGGTAACTAAAGGACCCAGCACATAAAAAGGAGCTCCGTTGCACAGGCTTTTTTCTAATTTTATATTTGCTTCGACCTGATTTAACGGAACATGTCCGGGACCTTCTATCATTACCTGCACCCCTTCTTCGAGCGCTTTTTTCTGCAATTCGCCCAGCGTAACAAGTTCGGTAATCTGCGCCCTATCGGTAGCGTCGTTAAGGCAACCCGGCCTTAATCCGTCGCCGAGGCTTAAAACTACGTCGTTTTTCTTTGCAATTTTCAAAAGCCTGCCGTAGTTTTCATACAGGGGATTTTCTTTATTTTTTCTTATCATCCATGAAGCAATCAGCGACCCGCCTCTCGAAACTATGCCCATAATCCTCGTCTGCATATTCATGGTTTTTATTGCGTTTAAGGTTAATCCGCAGTGGACGGTAATAAAATCGACTCCTTCTTCGCACTGCCTTTCTATAACTTCAAAGAGATATTCCGGGTCGAATTTATCTATGAAATTTGCGTCATTCGGACTGCCGTTTTCCATAGCGGGTTGAAACGCTTCGTAAAGCGGAACGGTTCCAACCGGAACCGTTGAATTTTTAAGTATATCCCGCCTGAATTCTATTATGTTTCCGCCGGTGGAAAGATCCATCACGGCATCCGCTCCGCTTTTTATTGCCGTGAATAGCTTTTCTAATTCCTCTTCAATGCTGTGGCTGTCCCCTGAAGAGCCTATGTTGGCATTGACTTTTGTCTTCAAGTCTTTTCCCACGGCAAGAGGGCTTATGTCCCTTAAGCGGTTCTTAGTAATAACCGTCAAGCCGTTCATTATGTCTAAACGAATTTTTTCCGTCGAAACACTTTCGGCTTCGGCGCACGATTTCATTTCATCGGTAATTATATTTTTTCTTGCGGCTTCTATCTGATTTATGTATTCCATTATATTGTTCCTTGTTTATTGAAAGGTTTATTTTAATTTATACCTTTATGTTTATGCCTTTATGCTTAATTTAACGTGCCCGCCGCAATTTACTTTGCGCCGAGTATATCGGTTAACGTTCTAACGGCTTTGCCGATATCTCTTTTTTCTAATATGCCCGATTGGACAGCGATATGTTCGGCTCCGGCTTTCTTTATCTCGGAAAGATTTTCCTCGTTAATGCCTCCAAGCGCAAAAACAGGTATTTTGACGGAACGTATCGCTCTTTTCAGCATATCCGCTCCCTGCTGAAATTCCTGATTTTTTGTTTTATAAACGGGGCTGAATGTAATAAAATCGGCGCCGTCTTTTTCCGCTTTTACAGCTTCTTCTATGGAGTGGGAAGAATAAAATATTTTGAGATTTTTAATCTTTTCCTTAACCGCCTTAACCGGAATACTGTTAATATTCAAATGGACGCCGCAGGCTTCAAGGGCTAATGCCGCATCTACCCTGTCGTTGACAAAAAACTTTACGTCCGGATATTTTTTTAATATCAGTTTAACTTTTTCGCCTAATTTAATAAATTCGTTAACGCTTATGTCCTTCTGCCTTAGTTGAAATGCTCCGACTCCGTTATAAAAACAGATGTCTAAAGCTTCAAGATAGCTGTTTTCGTCTTTAAAAAAATTCTTGTCCCCGATTAAATATATATTAAACCGACATCTCATTTGTTTTTATTTAATGCAATAATGATAAATATTATATAATTTTAGTCTTTATATTGTCAATTAAATCAACTCTCAAATTGCTTATTAAAATTAACACAATTTATATCTTGCAATTTTAATATTTTTTTGTTAGGATATTAAAGTTTGAGTTTGAAAATTATAAATTAACTTTCTATTACTAAGGGGAGATTAATATGGAAGACAATAACAAACATTTTACGAAGGTAATGTGGATAGTTATGGTTATCAGCGTTATAGTCATAATTGGACTCGGCATTTATTCCGCAACCGGTCTTAATTATAATTTTCCGGATATGACTAAAATTCTTCCTTTATCCTTATAAATATCGAAAGTATCCACAATTTTTAGAGCCGCTAGCTCAGCTGGTAGAGCACCTGACTTTTAATCAGGTGGTCGTGGGTTCGACCCCCGCGCGGCTCACCACTATTTACAAGGGTTTCAGACGGACGCTTCGCCCGCCCCTTGCCTCGTTTTTTGCTACGCTACGACAAATATTTCCAATCTTTCCTTTTATAAAAAAAGTTGTGGTATAATTATTATAATTAAATAAAATATATCTAACTTTTAATTATAAGGAGCATTGAAATGGAACATAAACTGCCCGAATTGCCTTATGCCATGGATGCGCTGCAGCCGCATATTTCGAAGGAAACCCTCGAATACCATTATGGAAAACACCATAATGCATACGTAAATAATTTGAATAACCTTATTAAAGGCACGGAATTTCAAGACCAGAACTTGGAAGACATTATTAAAAAATCATCGGGAGGTATTTTCAACAATGCCGCTCAGGTATGGAATCACACTTTTTATTGGCATTGCCTATCCCCGAATAGCGAGGGTCGCCCCGAGGGAAATCTCGCAAAGGCGATTGAATCTAAATTCGGAACTTTTGACGATTTTAAAAAACAATTCAGTCAGACAGCCGCTACTTTATTTGGTTCCGGTTGGGCATGGCTCGTAAAAAATCAAGACGGCTCTATCGAATTAATGGCAACGGGTAATGCCGGCACGCCTATGACTTCAGGCAAAACTGCTCTTCTTACCTGCGATGTATGGGAGCATGCCTATTATATCGATTATCGCAATGCCAGACCGAGCTATATTGAGCATTTCTGGAATCTTGTAAATTGGAAATTCGTTGCCAAGAATTTCGGCTCTTAACCGTTTAATTTAGAAAAATAAAAACGTCCCTTATTTTAGAAGTAAATAAGGGACGTTTTTATTTTCAGCGGATATAATATTACGTGTCCATAAATCTGCCGTGCCCTTTCAATAAAACCCTTAACATCTTCAAGTTATAATAGATAAACTTGACTAACTGCCATGGGATAAACGTTCTTATGAATACGGTATATTTAGTAGGCGCCATAAACGACCTCGCCTCTTTAGAATAAGGAACATATTCGGTTAAGTCTTTTACGCTTTTATCTTCCATAATGCACCAGCCTCCGGTCATTTTTTACATTTAAATTAATATTATATTTTATCTGCCGAATTATCAATCGGGAATAAACTGCCACAAAAATTTTCCTTTCATCTTCCACATAAATAAATAATGGAGCATATATTTAACCCAGTGTCCGGCAAGACCTATATCGCCGAAAGTATAATTTAGATTTCTGCCGAATTTATATTTTTCGTAATTAGGAACTACCGGATCCATAGTCAATAAAGCGGCGGAACCGCGCGTCATCGATTTGCCCATAGAGGTTATACATATTGCGCCGAATTCCGTCATCGACGCCTGCTGCGTAGCTTCTTCGGCTCCTTTCTTTACCATGTCGATAATGGAAAGCGCAACCGTATGTCCGATAATTCCCGATGCCATACCGGTTCTGGGCGGACTCGGAACAATAAGTGTGCCGTCAGGCGCTTTAAAAGGTTTGCTTATAGAATGCGGCGGGGCAAAAGCTATCCCTGCGGCAAATATGTTTTTATAAACAGGATTATTATACTTTTTCGGCCAGTCGGAATTTTTCCATTCTTCAAAAGGTTTTGCCGCTGATGAGTAATCGGCATCTACTTTCATAAACCCGCTCGGCACGCACATCTGGCTTTTTATGTCGTTGCCGTCTTTATCTATGTAGGCGATAGGAATGCCGGCAAACGGCGGGATAAGCATAGCAAAATCAAAATCCAGTTTACCTTCCTCCCCTTCGATATTGACGTAATCCAAAGAACCTTCCTCGACCTTGCGAACATGCGCCCTTTCTACCCATTTTATGCCTTTTTCCAGAAAAGTAGATTCTGCAAAAAGCTTGCCGGAAACCAAATTCCCGTTCTTTTTTACTATGACTCCTCCGACCCCGAAATCTCCGAGAGCGGGTTCGTTTGATATCCATGTTATATCCGCATTACTGCGGACTCCGCGCCTGTTAAGGTCAAATTCTAAATTATGTATAAATTCGAATGCCGCCCCTTGGCAAGTAGCCATTCCGTGTCCGGTGCCGACGACAAACTTTTGTCTCTTGCCCTGCTTCATCTTTTCTACGGCTTTCAAATAATTATCGCGGGTTTTTACTGCATGGGGCAGCGTGCATATAGAATCGGAATAACCGGCATCCGGTCCAAGTCCGGGCGTTGCCGCATAATTAAGTTTCGGTCCGGTTGCGTTTATTAAATAGTCATATTTAATCTGTTCCGTTTTGCCGTCGGAATATTTTACGACGACGTATTGGTCCCGACTATCTGGGCGTATCTCCTCAGCCGCTCCTTCCTTAAATATAATTCCGTGTTTTTTATAAACCGGCTCCAGATCAAACTGCGTCTTTTCCGGCTGCATCGAACCTACGCCGACCCATACCAACGAAGGAACGTAAGAAAAATTTTTTCGGGGCGATATCACTATGACTTCATGCTTACTGCCCAATTCTTTTTTTAAATTTAATGCGGCTGTATTTCCTGCAAAACCGGTTCCTAAAACTACGATACGGGCCATTCTATTATTCCCCCTATAATATTTTAATTAAAATCAATGATATGGAACTTATTTAATTTATCTCTATTTCTTATTTTATTTTTTAGGACAAAAATTAATATATTACGATATTGATATATGCGCATTATAGCATATTGAGACGTAATTTCAAAGAGATTTATAAATACAATTTAAAATTGCCGCAGAAATAATTTTAAGGTATAATAATAACAATATGGAAACGCTCGATAAAATAAAGCTAATCTATTCTTTCACGGATAACGACGCTTCTAATTTAATGCAGTTAAGCGGCTTAATGGGATCTAATGCAAACGATTTCATTTCCAATACTTATTCTTTTATTGCCAATTTTGACGACTTTAGCAAATTCCTCCCTAATGAAGAAATTAGAAACAGGCATCAGGAAAAGCTTAAATTTTGGTTTATGAGTCTTTTTTCGGGAACTTATAATAATGAATATTTGCGCAAATTGAAGCGGATAGGAGAAGTCCATGCCGAAATAAAACTGCCTTCCCACTATGTAAGCGCCACGATGAATTATATAAGAAATTTTATACACGGGATTATTCTTAAAAATTTTCCAAGTTCGAGCAAAAGAGACGAACTTATAGCATCCGTAAATAAAATTATCGATATTAATCTGGATATTATTATCAGTTCTTATATAAGCGAAGGAAAATTTTACATCGCGGCTACAAAATTCGAAACAAAAATAATTAAATTCAGTTCAAAATTTTCTTATATATTAGACCTGGCTTTGGTAATATCGCTTATCGTTGCGACTATTATGGTTTTTCTCCTGTTTGCATTTGAGATATATAATTTTGCGTTCGGGGGCGGCGACTTTGAATCCACCGTTGTAGATATTTTAGGAGCGATGCTGATTGTATGGGCGATAAGGGAACTGCTTGAAGAAGAGGTTAAGAAACTTCAGGGGCATAAATTTGCCTTAAGCGCTTTTATAGGTCTTGCAATGGCAGCGTTATTAAGAAAGATATTGATTTTTTCGCTTGTTCCACAAAAATCTACAGAGGTTGCAGTTCTTGGTTTTCTTGTTTTAGTGCTGGGCATTGTTTATTGGCTTATGAATAAAAGTTCTAAATCTTAATATACAGTTAAGTATTTATAAAAAAATATTGCCTATAAAACTAATAAGTGTTAGAATTAAGATTGAAAAATATTTTTCGGGATGTGGCGCAGTTGGTAGCGCACCTGCTTTGGGAGCAGGGGGTCGCACGTTCAAATCGTGTCATCCCGACCATTCAAAACCTACAGCACATTATTAACAAACAGATTAAAATCGGGACGTGGCGCAGCTCGGTAGCGCACCTGCATGGGGTGCAGGGGGTCGCAGGTTCAAATCCTGTCGTCCCGACCATTAAAATAATGCAATAGTTATTCGTAATTTTTAATATCGCCCATATGCATTTTTACGGTTATTTAATCGTTGCCTCCGTAACAATATTTTTATTAACCCTGCTCCTTATTATTAAAAAACCATACAATATAGGAATAGGCTACAGCGCTATTATAGGCGCCCTGCTTGCGCTTATCTTTAACGTAATAGTCCTTAAGGATATTATAAAGGTCTTCGATATAGTATGGGACGCAACTTTTACTTTTGTCGCAATAATAATAATTTCGATAATTCTCGACGAAATAGGATTTTTTGAATGGGCGGCGCTTCACATCGCGAGATTTGCGGGCGGCAGCGGCAGAAAAATGTTTGTTTACGTGGTAATTCTCGGCGCTTTGGTTTCTGCGCTTTTTGCCAACGACGGGGCGGCGCTTATTATAACGCCGATAATTTACGAAAAAATGAAAGCGCTCAAGTTCGAAAGAAAAAATATGCTCCCGTTTATTATGGCCGGCGGATTTATTGCCGATGCGGCGAGTGTTCCTTTCAAGATTTCCAATCTGGTAAATATCGTTTCGGCGGATTATTTCCATATAGGTTTTTTTACTTACTTTATGGATATGTATATGCCGGATTTGTTTTCGATAGCGGTATCGCTGATTGTTTTATTCCTTTATTTCAGAAAAGATATCCC
>JAJYYS010000041.1 GCA_021800745.1 bacterium | reverse complement strand
GGAATAGGAGATATGCTGCCTTTTGATTCAGCCGATATAGGAGTGTTTGCAGGAGTTTTAATCGGCAATGAAACAACTTCGTATTCTTCTTACGCTAACAATCCAACCGGAAATCAATATCCTGCGATAGCTACTCCCGCAATAAGCCCTTATTATACTCATATTCAGATGGGTACGATACCGACGCTCGATGTTGTGATGCTTAGGCCTGTTAATAATTTTACCGGAAGCCTATGGCTGACGGAAGCCCACTTAAACCAATTTACCTCTTTTCCAGGTCCTTATTATCAACCTTCAACCGGTAGTTTCGTTACGAGTGTGGATGAGAATATAATTTACCCGACTGCCAATATAACATTCGGAGGAGTAAGCGCCACATATGATAATGGGGAAGGAACGGTTTTAAACGGCGAACTTGATGTTTTTAAGGGACACATAATTTGTTCTAATGTAGCAATATCAAATGGCGAATGCTCCGCTCCAACCGGACTGCCTGTTCCTCCATCAAGCAATAACCAGTACGATGCTGTCAGCTCTTACGACCTTTATTTAACCGGTTCGCAGACGATTAATGCCTCGATACCCTTAACCGCTGAATTTAAATTTGGAATAGGCGCTCCTATTGCTGCAGGCCATTATAATTTTACATATTATTCTATGCTTAATAATACGCGGACATTATTTGGAAATGTTCTTGGGAGCGACTGGCAGGATATTCAAATAAACGCACCTGGAACAGCTTATATATACGGACCTGCTCTTGCCGCTCCTCTTTCGAATAAGTGGACTCTTATGCTGGATTTGACCGAAAATTTAAGCGGCGGAAATTCTATAGAAGAAGCATTTATCCACCAGTCATGGCTTAAAACAAATTTGACTGTTCCTGGTACTAATTACTCGACACAGATGTTTGGAGGGTCAAATATAGGCAATGAATTCGACCTTGATTTTACTCATCAGTTTTCAAAAAGAGTTTCGCTTGAAGCATTCGGGTCATATGTATGGACAGGAGACGGAGTGGATTCGATTGTTGACGCGCCTAATGGAGAGCCTTATTCTTATTCGATGGTTCACAAAAATGTTTTTGCGCTCGGCTCGGAGGTATCATTTAGTTTCTAAAAAATAAATTAAAGTCATATGAAAAATGACAGGAGGTGATAAATATGAAAAAACCTACATTATTATTTATATTAGCTTCTGCTATGTTTGCTGTTGTCCTATGTTTTAGCGGTTACGCATTTGCAACGGGCAATACATCGGAGGTAAGCAGTCATTCCTCCGCGACGGCTGTAACAGGTGCCCATTCCGCGACGGCTGTAACAGGTGCCCATTCCACGGCTACAACAGGCAGCCATACGGCAGCCGGCAGTAGTAGCGCGGCAGCCAAAAGCGAGCCGGCATCAGGTTCTACGCCTTCAGGATACGCAGGATTCGGCGGATTCGGAGGTGCTGGTGGTGGCGGCGGTGGTGGCGGCGGTGGTGGCGGCGGTGGTGGCGGCGGTGGTGGCGGCGGTGGTGGCGGCGGTTGTTTGGCTCCCTACCATATGCAAAAATAGCGGCCGTTACAAAAAGCATCCATCCCGACCGACATGCGCCAAACAGGCACAGGTAAGGAAAATCGCGTAGAATATAAGGTCTCTGTTGAATGGCTGAATAAAGAAAATAAATTATCAAGTATGGAAATGTTGAGGAACCTTAATCCATTGCTGTTCATCGGTTTGCGATTGGATAATATTAAAATCCGATCGCAAACCCTTGGCAGAAGAGCGGATATCAAATATAAAGAAAAAAAGTAAATACAGCGATCTATTAATTATTTATAAAGAAACAAGTTTAAATTAAGCATAAGGATTTATTTTAATTTTAAACGGAGGAGAAGGATTATGAAAATAAAATCTGGAAGAACGCGATACTTAAGGGCAACGGCTCTTTCATTCCTTTCATTATTTTTGTTTCTGGCGGTATTTGGTTTAAGCGGCTGTGGAGGAGGAGGAGGAAGTTCGTCGGTTCCGCCGCCAACCTTTAGCCAGATGGTAACCGGAATTGCATATAATGTAGAAAATTTACCTATGATATTTCCTTATACCCCTACAAACCCCACCCCTGGGAACTCCCTTTATACCGATATCGAGGCGGGAAATCCTCAGAACTATTATCTTTTAGATGTCAGGGAACCTTCGGATTTTACAGGAATGGGTCATATTCCGGGGGCAGTTAACATTCCCTTGCAGTCGCTTTTTTGCGGCGGGGCTTCTGCTCCTTACTTGACTCTTCCGACGAATCAGCAAATAATAGTTATCTCATATGCCGGCATGTCGCAGGCAGTGGCGGGAATGATATTAAAAATGATGGGTTATAATGTAGAATTGCTAAGATTCGGCATGTCTTCTTGGAACCAGAGCACTTACGGTTTTACGCCCCCAAGCGCAAGCGGCGACCCGAATTATACGCTTCACTATACGCCGCAGACTGTTCCGAATCCTGCCGTAAATGTTTACAGCGCATATCCGGTACCTTCAAGTTTTGTTCAGCAATTGGGAACGGATGCTTGCGCGGCATTGAATCCTAACGGTTACGGAACGCAGGCGCCGGTTACTAATACCGGAGGGGCGGTTACTCCATCCGCTTTTAATCAATACGATAATCAATACAGCACCCCGACTAATACGACCGGCTTGGTAGGCATACCTGTTATAACCGCAGACGAACTTAATACTGAATATATTACCGACGGTAATCCTGACAACTATTGGATATTAGACGTCAGAACTAATGCTACATTCAATAATGTAACGGGAGCGGGTCAAAAAGGCCATATACCCGGCGCCCATAATATACCTATAAACGATATTTTTACTCCTCAGTATTTGAGCATGCTTCCGACAAATCAGCCTATAGTTGTTATGTGTTATACCGGTAATTGGCAATCGCAGGTAGCGGCGGTATTAAAGATATTAGGCTATGATGTCATAGAATTACGATTCGGCATGTCTTCGTGGGCACAAGAGAACTATTTACTTGAAGCTAAGAGCGCTGTACCCACAACATATCCGCTAGTTTATTAATTAGCAGGATTACGCCGAAACGGGTTGTAAAGTTCATGCGATATATATAAAATAAGGCGGCGCATATTTATGCCGCCTTATTTTATATAATCATAATTAAAGTTTTTATAATGAAATATATCACCCTTTTTTTGCTTATATCCTTCTTAAATGGGGTAATATTCGCGTTATGCGGCTGCGGAATCAGCCGATTGCCGACGACGGCGGCTTTGTCCGTGATGCCGCAGGCTGGTGCGAATAATCGCCTTACCGTCCATTTTTTAAATTATAATTTCGACGAGTCGAAATATTTAGGTAAGCCTTATGTTATTATTTATATTAATGAAAAACCATTTAAACTTACATTGGACACGGGATCGACAGGCGTTATGGTTACCCGAGCGGCTTTACGGGCAGAGGCATTATCCTTGCCGCATTCGGGTTACTTTTTTACGGGACGCTTTAAACGAAGCTGTTCCACAATTAATAAAAATATCGGCTTTTCCGGATATATAACTTATGCCCGGGTTTCAACGGCTTTTAAGGTAGGTCTTTCAACTCCGCCAAATTTTCCTGTTGCAGTCAACACGAGTAATTGTTTTTATCCGGGAGGCTTAGAAGGC
Source organism: bacterium (assembly GCA_021800745.1). The sequence continues at coordinate 7,190 of JAJYYS010000041.1, read as the reverse complement.
ACCTTTGGAATGGGATTATCGCCTCACAGCAGTATAGGCAAAAGATACAATAATGCCAAAGGAGAGGTTTTTACGCCGTCTGCGGTAACCGGTTTTCCTAAGGGTTTTAATAACGGCTTTATCTTAAAACTATATAATTCTGGAAGCGTATATAAGGGAGAGATAATTTTTGGCTTAAATACGGAACCAGATAATTGCATCTTGAAAAATTTCCATTTTTTCCCCGATATGGGCTATAAAAAAGGTTATATTTCCGAATACCCTATGATAAATTATGAGTTAGACATAGCAAATATAAATAGGACGGCGGATAAGAATTATTTAAGCGTATTCGATACAGGCTCTCTTGAAGAAAATTATATTTTAGATGATGTACGAAAAGAAGGCGTAGAGGTTTTTGGACTGCCTGCTATGTTTAACAGAACGATGTATTGGGAGGCAAATCCATGGGGTATAGGATTTGAAGGAGACGTTAAAAAATAACAATCCTATGTTTTTTTACGAGTGCTATTTTTTCTTGACAGATTATAATTGAATAAGTTATAATTTAATAAAACGAGCGTTCTTTTTATTATAAATTAATTATATAATCTAATCGCATTTGGATTTTGCAATAATTATAGTTATTATCGGTATGAGCGAAAAATCAAGAGACTTGACAAAAGAAAAAATATTTGAATACTGTATGAAAAGTTTTGCGGAAAGCGGATACAGCAATGTCGGTATAAGAAATATTTCGGAGGGAACGGGGCTCAGCACCGGTGCAATATATTATCATTTTTCCTCTAAAGAAAAGATTGCCCAGTTTTTATACGATACCGCAACAGGGCTTATTTTAGATAAAATCAGGACCGCTGTCGAAAAAACCGCTAACGACCAAGAGGCTTTAAAATCCATTATATTTACATTATTTAAATTGACGGAGGAAGAACCGCATCTTATGAAATATGCGCTCTATGTCAAACACAAAGATTTTTTGCCCGAAGCACCGCCGATATGTTCATCTAAACCCTTTGAATACATAAAAAAATTTATAAAAGCTAAAATCAAAGAGGATGTTTTTGAGGATATGGATATGGTTATAGCGGCGTCTTTGATAATGGGGCCGATTATTCGGATAATTCAGTTAAAGATGGACGGCATCTTAAAACAGGATTTAATGAAATATACCGTTCCCTTGTTCGACGGCATTGCCAGGTCTATTTATAAAAAGCAGGTTTAAAAGCTTATTGTTACCGTTATAAATTATAATTAAATTATTATTAACTAAAAAGGGGTATTATTATGAAAAAGATTGTTTTGCTGCCTTTATTCTTATTTATCTTTTTATTGCTATTTGCAAGTACTTCTTACGCCGGAAGCATTAATCGGGAAATGGCAAAAAAAGCTTACAACGCTTTAAATCCGCATCATCTCGGCGTTAATGTCGCAGGAAAAGGTATGAACCCTGCCATGGGCAAGGTTGGAGTGCCGCAGATACTTGCTTCTGCTCTTTATAAAGAATTCATAGTCGAACACAATCCGAAACACTATTTTATTATGGATGTAAGGGAACCCGTTGCGTTCGTAAAAATGGGCCACATACCCGGCGCTCATAATATTCCGTTGCAGGTAGTTTTTGCTCCAAAGTATTTAAAAATGCTCCCAAAACATCGTACGATAATATCTATTTGCTACGTCGGACAGTGGGAATCTATGGCGGCATCCATATTATTGTCAATGGGATATCATGTTAAGATACTAAGATTCGGCATGTCTTCGTGGAATAAAAATACCTACGTGCTTGTCCATCAGAAAGCGGTCAAAAATTATCCGCTGGTTCATTAATATCCAATTAAAATAGGAATAAGCGCCTAATGAAACTCAAAAAATATTTACCGGTTTTAATGGAAAAGAATTGGCAATTTTCATTGTTTTTACTTTTATCGTTAATCTTTTTAATCGATGCCGGAAATATTTATAATAATGCAAATGCGGCAACCGTGTCGAATTTTAAGGTCGGAAGGACGCCTTATGGACTTGCGGTCAGCAAAAAAGATAATGTCTATGTCGCTATAAGCGGTTTTATTAATGTGGTCGAGCTTGACCAAAAAGGTAAATTAATTAAAAATATCATAACCGATTGGGCGCCTTCGGGGATTGCAGTCAATAAAGCAGGTTATATTTATGTATCGACAGGCATAGGAAATGTGGTAAAACTTAATAAAAAAGGGCAAATAGTTAAAAAGGTAAAAGTTGGAGTTACTCCGGCAGGAATCGCCATTGGACCCGATGGGGATATTTATGTAGCATCGATGCATTCTAGGACAGTTACTAAATTAAACCCCGCCCTTAAGGTTTTAAAGGTTTTTTATGCGGGCATTGCGCCTTATGTCGTCGCTTTAGGGCAAAACGGCGATATATATGTTACGAACTTCCTAAATAAAGGCACAGTCACCGTCTTAAACAGAAGCGGAAAGATAATAAAAGTATTTAATGCGCAGAGAAAACCGGAAGGCATTGCCGTAGGTCCCGCCGGCAATATATATGTTACGAATGGGTTAAGCGACAGCGTTTTAAAATTTGACGCAAACGGAAAAATTTTAAAAAAATTTCACGTAAAAGGCGCGCCTTACGGAATTGCTCTAAGCACTACCGGAAGTATGTTCGTTGCCTGCATATATGCCGATAAAGTCGTGAAATTAAGCCGCACCGGAAAAATTTTAAAAATTTATAGAACCGGAATAAACCCGAATTTCATAGCGATAGACAACAAAGGCAATGTCTGGACTGCGAACAGCGGAGATGGAACATTAACTAAAATTAGCGGCGCAACGAAAGGAAAAGAGTTTTTTCCATATAATGGACCTATTTGGCAGGGTAGTTTTTAATGTTTAATTTAATATAATATTAAAACGGAGGACTTAAATGGCTGAAGACAAAAATTTAGGAGATGTTAAACCGGATGAAAAGCTTGACGTAACAGGGGAGACCTGCCCCATTCCGGAAACTATGGCGCATAAAAGGCTTAAAAAGATGACGGTAGGACAGGTTCTGGAGGTTTATACCGACCATGCGGCGGCGGTAGAAAATTCTTTCCCGTCTATGCTCAATAAATTGAACTACCCTTATTGCGTTACAAAAATTGCGCCGGGGGAATTTATCATCAAAATTAAAAAAACAAGCTGAAAAAACAATTTGGATTTTAAAAATTTAATTTAAAAAAATTTATAAGGAGAAACCAATTTATGAATCCTTATTTTATCGAATACTCTATAATAGGAATTGCGGGATTGATTTTCGGAGTGGCGCTGGAACGTGGCAGAATGTGTTTCGTCCTCGCTACGAATAATATTTTTACTGCCGGCGATACAAAGATATTGGAAGGTATTTTGTGGGCGTTCGGGATATCGGTTCTTGCTTTCGGCATCGTAGAATCTCTTGGGATAATTCCCGTGCAAGCCGCAATTCAGGGTGTCTTTCCTATGGGTTGGTATGACCTTGTTGGGGCTCTTTTGTTCGGATTCGGCATAGGAATTTGCGGCGCCTGTATGAGCGGATTAATATTCAGGGCTGCTTCGGGGTTTACGCAAAACTGGATGCAATTATTCGGAATACTTGCCGGAACTATATTTTTTGCATTTATAATCTTTCCGATGACCAATTTTCTTTACTGGATTTTGCATACTATCCCGTGGCTCAGCATGAAGCCGGGCATTTCGGATTATATACCGCATGAATGGTTTGGCGATGCGGCATGGGGTCCGTTTGTCGTAGCGTTAATATTCGGAGGGTTTTTCCTTATCTTAGGATTATATTTAACGAAGAGGAGGTTTAAAAAAATCAGCAATGAGCGGGGCGAAAATTATAAAGAGCCGATTATAACATGGAATATGCTGAAATTTAAAGAACCTTATTCTCCAAGGCTTGGCGGATTATTGTTTGCGGTTGTTGCGATAATAGTTTTGTTCGCCTCTTATTATACAGTCCATAAGGCGGCGTATTTGGGAGTAACAACTCCTTACGGCAGTTTCGACACTTATATTTTGGCCCCGTTTATAAATTTATATAATGTTGTGGGACCTTATAAAGCTTCATTTTTACCAAAAATATCGTCCAATTGGTTTCAAATCGTTCCGGTTGCAATACCTATGACATTTCTTGTGATATGCACGTTTGCGGGAGCTACTATTACCGCCATATTAGGCGGTGAATTCAAATGGAGGGTTCCAAGAAGAAAAATGATGTTTGTTCAAAATTTTGCAGGAGGAATTCTTACAGGGGTAGGCGCAAGAATTGCATTAGGCTGTAACATAGGAACTTTATGGTCGGGGTTTCTAATGTTCTCATGGGCAGGAGTTTTATTTTTGCCTACGCTTGTGCTGGGGATGTATCTTGCTCTTAAGTTTCAGGAGCTCGTGTGGTAAATATAATAAATTTATTTTACTAAATTATGGAGGTTTAACCGAAAATGGCTAAGAAGAAGAATCATAACTGGTGCGGAATTTCATTTATAGCAGCATACGGATTATTTACTATATATGCTTCGTTTATTTTAAGTTATTTAAATAACGGCAAAGAAATAGGAAAATTATCCGGTACGGCTATCAGCGGAATAAAACAAAGCTTTATATTATTCGGCTTCATTTTCATCGGGGTTGCAATAGTGCTGTTCTTAAGGGAGTATATATTTAAATCCGGCATTAAAGAAGCCGGAGACACGGAAAGCGGGGTGGCTCCGCATTATTTTAAGGAGTAACGATGCCCAATAAATATTAAGAATGGTAATATCGAGGAGACTGAACGATGAAACTTGCACTGTTAATAACCACGGATAAATATAAAAATCATGTGGAAAATATCCTGAGTTCGGCAGAACGATTAGGCTATGGAATAAAATGCTTTATGATGGACGACGGCGTTAACCTGCTAAACGACGCAGACTATATTTACAAATTAAAAGAAGCAAATGCGCATGTTTCGTTATGCGAATATTCATGCAGCATAAGAAACATAAATGACAAGGTGGAGGGTTTTGAGTATGCCTCTCAATATGAAAATGCAACCATCATGAACGAATTAAAAGCCGAAGACAGGCTGCTGGTGTTTTGATTATAATTATAACTGATTGCGTCAGTTTAATTTATTTATAATTTAAAATGGGGTATAATTAGACATGGTTAAAAAAATTGCCGTCCTTGTCCGCGACAGGCAGGCAGAAGCTCTTAGAATGTCAGGGGGCTTGACATTGCTTGACGACGAGGTTAATGTTTATGTTCTCGACAGGAAACTTGAAAGCAATAAGGTTATAGATAAGCATCTCGACATGGTTCGGAATATGCTTGAGATACCGATGTTTACAAACTGCAAAGATAATCCGTACGATTATTTAACAGACGAGGATTTAGCTAATAAATTGCTTGATTATGATATTGTAATACCTTATTAAATTTTTTTGGAGACTTTTAAAATATGAAAATACTTCATATCCTCAAAAGAGAACCGTCGGAGACGGAAAGAAAAATTATCGATATTCATTCGAAATCAAATGAAATTACGGTTTTTAAGCTTTATTCAAACGATGCTTTCAGTTACGATGATTTGTTGAAAAAGGTTGCCGAGCATGATAAGGTATTTTGCTGGTAATAATAAAAAAAATTAATTTAAAAAATGGAGAAAAACATGAAAAGAATTATTTTTTTGAGTTTATTTTTTTTACTGATTTTGAGCGGTATATCTTATGCGCAGGGAATGATGAAAGGGCATAAGAACGCCGGCTGTATTGGAACATTTAACCGTATGCTGGCAAAAAGGGCGTATAACGCACTTAATCCGCATCACGTAGGGGTAAAGCCGAATGCGGTTGCAGTGGTCGGCGTGCCTCAGATAATGGCTCCCGCCCTTTATAAAGAATATGTGACAGGACACAATAATAAGCATTATTATCTTTTAGATGTAAGGGAGCATCTGGCTTTTGTAAAAATGGGCCACATACCCGGCGCGCATAATATCCCACTTCAAGTGCTTTTTACGCCGAAATATTTAAAAATGCTTCCAAAACACCGCACGATAATATCTATATGTTATGTAGGGCAGTGGGAATCAATGGCGGCCGGATTACTTGCCACGATGGGCTATCATGTTAAAATACTAAGATTCGGAATGTCTTCGTGGAATCCTAAAATAGACTTGCTTCACCGCAATAAAGTGGCATTCGGAAATTTTGCTTTAGCTCATTGATAAAAACATTTAAATATTAAACAAAAGTTTGCTGAATATAATAAATAATAAAGGAGGTGAAAAATATAATAATGAAAAAATCTATTAAGACCTTTTTAACCATTGCAGCTGTCTTTATGCTCTCTATCGGTTTCAGCGCTATCTCCGGCGGAAACGCGGCGGCCGCTTCTTACAGCGGAAACATGAAGATAAGCGGAAATATGCATATGGGCGGAAATATCGGATACGTGGGCAGCTCCCAGAAAAAATCAAAGAAAAAAGACAGCGGAAGCAGCAAAGCAAAATCTAAGTTAAATAAAATGGGCGCCGGTTGCCTGTAATTAAAAATTACAGAAAGGTTAAAAAGGAATAACCTTTTTAACCTTTCTGTTTTAAATTATTAATTATTTTCAGGGCTTTTTATATTATAAATAATATAAATAATAATGGGGAGAAAATTAAAATGCGATATTTGATAATGGCAGTTTTAATATTTATTACAATTGTTTTTACTAGCGCAGTTTATGCTGTTCCATCTAACGCTTCTGCTTTATCTGCTAAAAAAAGCGCAGCTAAAATTGCAATGATAAGAAAATATTTCCTATCCCATACTTACGATTTCGGCCCTATTTTTTATAAATATCATCCCGGCCCAAATTGGTATCTTCAACATATTAAAGGCTTAAGACTTACTCCAAGCCAGTTAATAATAATTAAAAAATTAGACGCTGGAATGATTAAAGATACTATTTTGGGAATAAAGAATCTTAAGGCCGCATACTCCAATTACAGAAAAGATTCGATGGAAGTTGCTCCAAAAATAAAAACTATTATCAACGATATAAAAAAAATAGGCAAGGCGCAAACTTACCTTGCTTATGAGATGGTGCCGTATCACCTTAAAAGCTATTCTATTTTAACGCCTTCCCAGAAAAAAATATTTAAAGAGTTAAGAATGACTAAACTAAATGCTGGATGCATGGCAAAGTGAC
>JAJYYS010000040.1 GCA_021800745.1 bacterium | reverse complement strand
GACCTTCTGGCATGGGGGGAAAGAGTCGTAGCCGCCGTCAGCGGAGGGGTAGATTCGACCGTCCTGCTTTGTTCCCTTTACGAACTGAGGCATTATTTTGGAATTAATATTATATGCGCTTCCTTCGACCACAAAATAAGGCCGTCTTCAGCGGAAGATATAACGTTTGTCAAAGATTTATGCAAAAAACTTTCCATACCTTTTTATACCGAAAGCAAAGACGTTAAATTATATGCAAAAGAAAATAAATTAAATCTTGAAGAAGCGGCGCGCATTTTGAGATACCGTTTTTTAATGAAAACGGCTGATGATTTTAAAGCGGAAAAGATTGCCGTTGCCCACCATTTAGACGATTTTGCCGAAAATTTGGTTATGAGGTTGATTACCGGAGGGGGGGCGGGCGCGATATCTGGTTTTAACGTCCAATCCGGCATCGTAATCAGACCGCTGATAAACCATTCGAAATTGGAAATAACGGATTTCGCAAATAAAAATTCCATTAAATTCGTCGAAGACCATACGAACGCGGATACAAAAATTTTAAGAAATTTTGTCAGATTAAATATTATGCCTTCTCTTAAAGAATGCAATACTTCTTTTTTGAAAACGGTTAAAAATACAGCGGAAATATTAAGAAAAGACGACGATTTTATCGAAAAAATTGCGCGTAAAAGTTTTAACGATATTGCCAAACCGGACATTAACGGAAAACGTATCGTTTTTGAAAAAAACGACTTATTAAACTTAGAAGACGCTTTATTATATAGGATTTTAAGGATTTCGGTTTTGAACGCCTGCGGATATGATTTAAAAAATAAAAATGATATTTTCATAAAGAAACCGATAGTTTATTATAAAAATCTTAAAGCGTTTGTTAAACTCATAAAATCAGAAAAAGCTAATACCTATTTTTATATTAATTCATTTACCGCCGCCAGAAAAGAATACGATAAGATTATTGTCGAATATATTCCGTCGGCAAAAAACTTAATCTTTAAATCTTTTAATTTTGAACTTGAAGAGCCTCTTGAGAACCCAAAATCGGGTCTAAAAAAAAGATATAACTACTTAATCGATAAGGCCGCCGTCGAAACCGGAAGGCAATCGGTAAATATTAACGAGATTAATAAAGTCTTTCATTTAGAAAAATTATCCGCTGAGGCATCGGATAAAATTATAAAAGATATTTTAGAAAAAAAAATTGATTTTCAGCCGAATATCGCTTATTTCGATTATGACAGAATCAGTCTTCCTATTACGATAAGACCTTTCAACGAAGGCGACAGATTTGTCCCGCTGGGCATGAAAAGCGGTAAAAAATTAAAAGAATATTTTATAGACAAGAAGGTTGCCGTGAATATAAGAAAAATAATTCCGGTAATACTTTTCGGCGGTAAAATAGCATGGATTTCCTTTAACGAGATAAGCGACGATATTAAAATAACGGGATTTACAAGGAATGTCGGAATTATGCGGATAGAGTGAAAATTCCGAAGAATCATCGATTCCCGCTTACGCGGGAATGACGGAAATGACTAATTTAAAACTCTACAGGTTTCATCTAAAATACTAAAATGTCATTCCCGCTTACGCGGGAATCTAGAAAAATTTATTTCTATAGGCAATTTTAAATACAAATAGTTATTGAAAAAAATATATAAATATGACATATTTATATATGAGCTGTATAATAATTTACGTCAAAAACCTTAAGGGGGTTAATATAATTTGAATTCAAGACTAAAAAACCTTTTGCTCTGGATATTTATAATTTTTTTGATGATTTTTATTTTTACGATGTTTAATCATCATCCGCCCAAAACCAAAAAAATAATTTTTTCCGCTTTAATAAAAGAGGTCAAAGCCGATAACGTTAAAAGCGTTACCGTAGAATCTCACAATATAATAGGAGTTTTGAAGAACGGGGAGAAGTTTACCTCATATGCGCCGACTTATCCCGGACTTGTTAATCTTCTCGAAAAACATAGCGTGGAAATCGATGCCAAACCGAAACCCGGTTCGCCGTGGTATTTGAGTTTCCTGATAGACTGGCTGCCAATGATAATAATACTTTTCGCATTCTGGTATTTTTTCTGGAGGCAGATGCAGGGCGGAGCAGGAAAGGCGATGTCTTTCGGAAAATCTAAAGCAAAACTTTTAAACGACGGGACCAACAAGGTAACCTTTAAAGACGTGGCAGGCATAGAAGAATCAAAGCAGGAATTGGAAGAAATAGTCGATTTCTTAAAGGACCCGAAAAAATTTACAAAGCTCGGCGGCAGAATACCTCACGGCGTGCTTCTCGTCGGCCCTCCCGGAACCGGCAAGACGCTTCTTGCAAAAGCTATAGCCGGAGAGGCGGGGGTTCCTTTTTTCAGCATAAGCGGGTCCGATTTTGTCGAAATGTTCGTCGGCGTCGGAGCATCAAGAGTAAGAGACCTTTTTGCGCAGGGAAAGAAAAACGCCCCGTGTATAATATTCATCGACGAAATAGATGCCGTCGGAAGACATAGGGGGGCCGGCTTAGGAGGCGGACACGACGAAAGAGAACAGACGTTAAATCAGCTTCTCGTGGAAATGGACGGTTTTGAACCGAACGAAGGCGTAATTTTAATCGCGGCTACAAACAGACCGGACGTTTTAGACCCGGCCCTTCTAAGACCGGGCAGGTTCGACAGGCAGGTCGTGGTTCCTAAACCTGACATAAAAGGAAGGGAAGAAATATTAAAAGTTCATATTAAAGACGTGCCTTTGGATAAAGACGTGAATTTAAAAGTCATAGCAAGAGGAACTCCCGGATTTTCCGGCGCAGACCTTGCAAATATGGTTAACGAGGCCGCCCTTTTAGCCGCCAGAAAGAACGAAACGGCGGTTACTATGGCCGACCTCGAAGAAGCTAAAGATAAAGTTATGATGGGGACTGAAAGAAGAAGTATGGTAATCACCGAAAAAGAAAAGAAAATTACCGCTTACCACGAATCGGGTCATACCCTTGTCGCTAAGCTCCTTCCCGGAACCGATCCAATCCATAAAGTTACCATAATTCCAAGAGGTATGGCGATGGGGCTTACGCAACAGCTCCCGATAGACGAAAAACACAACTACGATAAAGAATATCTACTTAACGAGATAGCTATTTTGCTCGGCGGCAGAACGGCGGAGGAAATTGTCTTCAATCAGGCGACTACCGGAGCTTCAAACGATATAGAAAGGGCTACCGATATTGCAAGAAAAATGATTTGCGAATGGGGTATGAGCGAAAAGCTGGGGCCGATTTCTTTCGGAAAAAAAGAAGAGCAGATATTTCTAGGCAGAGAATTTGCCCAGCATAAGGATTATTCGGAATCTACCGCCGTTGCGATAGACGATGAAGTCAAAGAAATTATAACCAAAAATCATGAAAGGGCGAAAGAGATACTAACCGTTAATATCGATATGCTTAACGACCTTGCCTTAAAACTTATAGAGAAAGAGTCTTTAAACGGAAAGGAAATAGATGAAATTATTATCGCCCATAAGCCGGATTACAAAACAAACGAAGTCTCCGACGAAAAGGATATTTCGGGCGACAAAGGCGGCGAAATCGGCGAAGGAATAGATATCGAGGATTAAATAAATTATTATATATGAAAGCATATCTCGTAGATATTCTGGACAGCCATATCGCTTTTAACGCATTATCAAGCATAGGAGTGTCCGGCACCGGCAAAATTATTATGGGAGATAAGCTTAAATATATAATCATTAAGCTTAAAAACATAAATTCGACCGCCCTGAACATACTTAAACAGGAAGCTCTCGGCATAGGGGCGGAACTTGCCAATCATAGAGACGTTATAACCGGAAAGATTGCGGTATCGGATTCTATTTTATTCGGGACGCCGGTACAGTTAAGAATTATCGTAAAAAAAATAAAATCGCAGCAATTCGGTTTAAGCGAATTATCCGCCGAGCTTGATAATATACTTTCGGAATGCGATAAATCTTTTAAAAAATCTAATCCCGTAACGATAAAAACCAAAAAAAACGACATAGTCTTTAACGGAAAAACTTACGTAATGGGTATTCTTAACGTTACCCCCGATTCATTTTCGGACGGAGGCAAATTTTACGAATATTCTTCCGCCGTTAAAAGAGGCATCGAAATTGAAAAAGAGGGAGCGGACATTATAGATATTGGGGGCGAATCCACAAGACCTTCATCCTCCGAAGTCGATTCTCAAACGGAAATAGACAGAGTTTGTCCGGTAATCGAAAAATTATCGAAAACAACGGCCGTTCCCATATCGATAGATACCAGAAAACCGGCAGTTGCAAAAGAAGCTTTAAGAGCCGGGGCTTCTATCGTAAACGACGTGTCCGGTCTTTCCTTCGACGCAGAAGGGATGGCTAAAGTCCTGAAAGATACGGGAGCTCCTTATATTATAATGCATTCCGGGGAGAAATCTCCCGAAAATATGCAAAAAAATTTAGAGCCGTACGACGATATTTTCTATGAAATATTGTCTTATTTTAAAAGCAAAATAGAATATCTCGAAACTAAAGGATATGATACCGGCAATATTATACTCGACCCGGGATTCGGTTTTGCAAAATCTATAGACGATAATTATAATTTATCGGCCGGAATTATATCGTTTAAATCGCTTGGGATGCCTCTTATGGCTGGCGTTTCAAGAAAATCGTTTATCAAACATATTACCGGAAATAATAAAAGTGAAATCTTAAGCGGAAATATTGCGCTCGTATCTTATTTAAAACTTAAAAGCGTCGATATCGTAAGAGTCCACGACGTAAAGCAAACCTCATCGGCATTATCTTTATTGGAAAGGGTAACGGCATAGAATATGTTCTCTCTTTTACAGAATTTCGGATGGCGCGATATAGCGGATATTATTATAGTCGCCTTTATATTATACAGGGCTATAACGCTCATTAAAGGTACCGGGGCGTTTCAGGTATTAGTCGGGCTGATAATAGTTTTTGCCGTATTTTTATTTTCGGTAGTGTTTAAGCTTTATGCGACGGAATATATTTTCGGTAATTTTTTGAGTTCCATTATAATCGTAATAATAGTTCTTTTCAGAAACGAGATCAGAAGGGCGCTCATCGAAGTCGGAAAAAATCCTTTCGCGGTCGCTCAGAATAAATTAGAAAGGGTAAATTTAATCGAAGAAACTTCAAAGGCGGCTTTTGAACTCGCCTCAAAAAGAATAGGGGCGATTATAGTTTTTGAAAGAAACGTGTTCCTCGGAGATTATTTAAAAATCGGGATTAAATTAGATTCTATAGTATCCAAAGAACTTCTTTTAAGCATATTCACCCCGCCTTCGCCTCTTCACGACGGCGCAGTTATTATTCAAAAGGGCAGGGTTGCCGCCGCTTCCTGTTATCTGCCTCTTTCCACGGAGGACAATATAAGCAAAAAATTAGGGACGAGACATAGAGCCGCTATAGGGCTTTCCGAGCTTACGGATGCCTTTTCGTTAGTTATTTCGGAAGAAAGCGGTAAAATTTCGATTGTCCGTCCAAAAAGAATATCTAATATAGAAAACATGGAAGATTTAAGGAATCAGCTATTAAAAAATTTAAAATACCAGTATGACCATGGACATAGTTTAATAAAATCGATTTCCGAACTTTTGTTCGGAAAATACGGCGAAAAATAAAAATGAGTAAATATTTAGAAAATTTGATTAAAAAAAATTTTTGGCTGAAACTTTTTTCTTTAATTTTTGCCGTTATTATATGGGCTTACGTCGTCGGAGGAACGAAACGGGACGCGGTCTATACGGCAGGATTAGCCATAGAGCATCTTCCTAAGGGATATGCCGTCAGTAATACCCTTCCGGTAAAAATTCATTTAAAACTGCGCGGCTCTAGAATAGCATTGATGAAGCTTAATAAAAAAATTATTTTTAAAATAAACGGATATTCTCTATTAGCTAAAAAAAATACGATAATTTTAGGCAGCGCCTATTTAAATCTTCCCAACGGAATTAAAATTATTAAAATTCGTCCGCGTATCGTTCCTATAATAATAAGCAGAATTATAACAAAATATGTAAAAGTCCTTCCCGTAACCGTTGGGACTCTTCCTAACGGATATGTCCTGAAGAGTATGGGGGTATTTCCCCAATATGTCATGGTAAGAGGACCAAGGGACATAGTAGATCATCTTTCGGTTATAACGACAATGAAAATAAATTTAGATAATATAGGCAAAAATAAGTTACTAACGGTTTCATTAAGAAAACCTACAAAATTGGTAAAAATTTTGTATAATAAAAAAGTAAACGTTAATATTACGGTAGAAAGGAGATAATTTGAGCGTCAGGAAATTATTCGGCACGGACGGCGTGCGCGGACAGGCTAACAGGTATCCTTTGACATCCGAAGTCGCTTTAAAGCTCGGTATGGCATTAGTCAAGGTCTTAAAATCAAAAGATAAAAGGTTAAAAATAGTTATAGGAAAAGATACGAGAATTTCCGGATATATGCTGGAAACGGCTCTTTCATCCGGCATATGCGCTATGGGTTCTGACGTTTATTTAGTCGGGCCCATGCCTACCCCCGGAGTCGCTTTTATAACTTCAAGTATGAGGGCGGATGCCGGAGTCGTAATTTCCGCTTCGCATAATCCTTTTTACGATAACGGTATTAAGTTTTTCGACGGGAACGGGTTTAAATTCGACGATGAAGTAGAAAAAAAAATCGAAGATTTATTTTTTAATTTTAGTTTCGATAACGCAGGTACGACGGGAATTAATATAGGCAAAGCTCACAGGATAGACGATGCTACGGGAAGATACGTTATTTTCACCAAACTTTCTTTTCCCAGAAACCTGACGCTGAATGGGCTAAAAATTGTTTTGGACTGTGCCAACGGCGCAAACTATAAAGCCGCCCCCGAAGTTTTTTCGGAGCTTGGAGCCGAAGTTATTTTAGAAAGCGCAAATCCGGACGGAATAAATATTAACGACGGATGCGGTTCGATGTACCCCGAAAATTTAAGTTCTTCCGTTAAAAAAACCGGTGCCGACGTCGGACTGGCTTTGGACGGCGACGGCGATAGAGTAATTTTTTGCGACGAAAACGGAAAGACGCTGCTGGGCGATGAATTCCTCGCGATCTGCGCCCTACATATGAAGACGGAAGGGTATTTAAAAAATAACGGCGTGGTTACTACTCATATGTCAAACATAGCTCTGGAAATATTATTTAAAAAACATGGAATAAAAACCGTTTACGCCGACGTAGGCGACAGGTATATTATGGAAAAAATGCTCAAAAACGGATATAACCTAGGAGGAGAGCAGTCGGGGCACATAATATTTTTAGACGACATCAATACCGGCGACGGCATAATATCCGCCTTAAAACTTCTTTCCGTAATGGTAAAAACGGGCATGCCGCTTTCAGAGCTGAGAAAAGTAATCAATCCTTATCCGCAGGCTCTTTTTAACGTCGATGTTCCATATAGAAAAAACATAGACGAATTACCCGGGGTTTCAAAAAAAATTGCATATTTCGGCGAAGTTTTAAAAGACAGGGGCAGAATCTTCGTCCGATACTCGGGAACGCAGAACTATCTCAGGGTTCTCGTCGAAGGCGAAAACTATGACGAAATAAACAATATAGGCGGTGAAATAAAGGAAGAAATAGAGAAGTGTTTTAAGGGCGGAGGTAAAAACTAATTATGAAATTAGTAAAAGTGTCATTGCGAGCATATCTTTGGCTGTGATTATAAAACCAACGGTTTTATGCAGCCAAAGATGCGAAGCAATCTCGTTTTAAGAATGGAGGTAAAAACTAATTATGAAATTAGGCGTTAATATCGACCATATAGCAACCTTGAGGAATGCGAGAGGAGAAAACTTTCCGTCGCCTGTTCATGCGGCTTTCGTTGTTTTAGATGCAGGCGCATCCAACGTAACCTGCCATTTAAGGGAAGACAGGAGGCATATAAGAGATAACGACGTCAGGATTATATCGGAATTGACGAAAAGATTAAATTTGGAAATGTCCGCAGACGAAAAAATAGTGGAAATAGCAATAGATATTATGCCGAGAAGCGTTACCATAGTTCCGGAAAAAAGAAAAGAGCTCACTACGGAAGGCGGACTCGATATAGCCGCCGATATAAAAAGATACAAGAATATTACGGAAACATTTAAGTTTAAATCGTCGGACAGTATAACGTCGGCTTTTATAGAGCCGGATTTAAGGCAAACCGATGCGGCAATGGAGGCAGGATTCGATTTCATAGAAATACACACGGGAAGATATGCAGGGGAAACTACCGAAACGGGCAGGGCAAAAGAACTGTCGAGAATTAAGGCGGCAGTTGAATATGCTTTAAAAATAGGGCTCAAGGTTAATGCCGGACATGGATTGGACTATAAAAACATATACGATATAGCATTGATAGACGGATTTGAAGAGTTTAATATAGGATTTTCGATTGTATCCAAGGCTGTATTCGACGGACTTGAATCAGCCGTTAAAGAAATGCTCGGCATTATAAAAGCGGCGGAATTCGCAAAATTCCAATCTATAAAAAAAACCCAAATTCCGTCATTGCGAGGAGCGTAAGCGACGAAGCAATCTATTGCCGCTAAATGCAAAAGACGATATTGGTTAGCTGCGCTGGACTCCGCCCGCATCTTTGCCTGCATAAAACCGTTGGTTTTATAAGCGCAGTCAAAGATAGGCTCGCAATGACGACATATACGGTTGCAATGACAGATAACAATTCGCAATGGCGGGATTATTAAATAGTTTCTAAATCGGGATTTGGGGAAATATCAAAAATGATAAAAGGAATAGGCATAGATCTGGTAGATATAGAAAAAATAAGAAAAATACTCGAGCTGCGGCGTGAGAAGTTTTATTCGAGGGTTTTCTCGGAAGCAGAGGTAAAAACGATAGAAAGCGTCAAGAGTAAGAACGAAAACAGAGGATTTGAAAAAGCCGCCGGATATTTTGCGGCAAAAGAGGCTTTTTTGAAAGCTGCAGGAAGAGGTCTTTTTTCTATTCCGTTAAATAAAATAACGGTATTAAACGATGAAAGCGGACAGCCTTATATAGATATCGACATAAATTTTAAACAAAATATCTCTTCGGCAAAAGTAAGCATATCGCATGATAAAGGTTTTGCCTGCGCCGTCGTGGTGATTCAATAGAGAATTCAATAAAAAAATGGAATTATATTTTTCGGAAAATTTAAAAAAAATAGACGAAGAAAGCTATTCTATTTTCGGATATTCCGAAAATATATTAATGGAAAATGCCGGAAGCGGATGCTATAGGGAGATTTTAAGTTTATACGGCAAAAGTTTTCTTCAAAAAGCCTTGATTACCGTTATATGCGGCAAAGGAAATAACGGCGGGGACGGGTTCGTTCTATCAAGGTATTTTTTTAACGCAGGATTTAACGCAAAGACCGTAATTATTGCGGAAAGCGGTTCATATAAAGGGGTTGCAAAGGAAAATTTAGACATATTAATAAAACTCGGCGCAGGCATAATCGAAATATCCGAAGAGGGTAAAATCCCGCTTTTAGGCGAAATTTTAGATAAAACGGATATTCTGGCGGATGCAATTTTCGGCGTAGGACTAAACAGGGAGTTAGGCGGTTTTTTTAAAAAGATTATCGAAACCGTAAACGAAAAGAGCGATTACGGCAAACATCACGAAAGATTAAAAAAATTTGAAAGCAAATATCAAGACGGTGAGAACAAAAAAGGTTTCGACATAATCTGTATAGACGTTCCAAGCGGTTTAAACGCAGATACCGGCGAATTTATGGGCGCATGCGTCAAAAATAATATAAAAAAAGTTTTTACATTCGGCGGATTAAAAACCGGATTTTATATAAACGACGGCGAAAAACTGCTTTTAAGCGAAAAAACAGTTTTAATAGATATAAACCAGCCCGCGCAACTATTAAAAAAACACCGTCCCGGAATAGAAATAATTACGCGGGAAGAAATAGGAGGATGTTTTAAGGATAGAAAAAAAACCGGAACTAAATTCGATTACGGACATCTTCTCGTTATAGCCGGAAGTTCCGGTAAAAGCGGCGCGGCTTTTATGGCGTCTTATGCCGGATTAAAAGGCGGCGCGGGTCTGGTGACGGCGGCGGTTCCCGCTAAACTGAACGACGTTATGGAAGCAAAAACAGACGAAATTATGACCTATCCTGTTTTTGACGATAATGCCGGTTTTTTTATGAAAAACGGCGCCGAAATTATAAAAGAAAATTTATTAAAAGGAAAAAATGCGGCGGTTATAGGACCAGGCATAGGTTTAAAAGAAGAAACCAAAACATTTTTACATAGGCTTCTTCCCGAAATAAAAGTTCCGGTTATTCTCGATGCGGACGCATTAAACATTTTATCGGAAGATACGGATTTTTTAAAGAAAACGGCAAATCAAGCCGATTTAATACTTACGCCCCATTTTAAAGAGATGGAGCGCCTTGCCGGCATAGACAGAAAATCCATAGAAAAAGACCCCATAAGCATCGGAAAAAGCTTCGCGAAAGAATTCGGCGTCTATCTGATACTTAAAGGCTCGAATATGTTTATTTTCGATAAAAACGGCGGGCATGTTTCCGTGCAATGCGGACACGGCCCTTTACTTGCAAGCGGCGGAAGCGGAGACGCTCTGAGCGGACTTATCGGCGCTTTTATCTGCGGCGGCATGAGCTTGTATATGAGCATGAAATGCGCGGCCTTTATATTGGTTTATTCGGCTCAAAACCTTGAAAACGAATACGGAGATTTTGGCGCTGGCGCAGTAAAAATAACGGAAAATATTCCGAGGACAGTTAATTTAATTAAAAAACAACAAAAG
>JAJYYS010000039.1 GCA_021800745.1 bacterium | reverse complement strand
AACGAATTCGTAGTAATAATAACCGTCGGTATGTAGTTTTATAAAAAATACCCGTTCTTTGCAATTATCTATTTCCACTTAAACGCTTTTTAAACCTCCCATATTTTTCCATAAGAAAACCAGTGCTGTATTTTATCCTTGTATAATACGGGTTTGTCTTTAAGTCCCGTTATAACGCATTTATCACGGCCAAGATTAAGAATATCTGCGCAGGTTATCGGATAGATATATCTTTGTTCGATATATTCGGCATCATCGGGATCATTATTTTGAAAAAACATCTTAATCCCAAATTGATTTAAAATCTTTTCGGTATGCTCTTCGGAATATGTCTGCTTTAACCTGTTTATATTCTGTAATGTTGCTACGACTCTTATTCCGCGAGATTTGCCCTGTTCGAGCATATCTAAAAGAAAATATTTATCGAAAGTAAAATCGGTTAAATCGTCTATTATAACCGTTACATAATTATTTTTATCATTTTTTTCTAAATAGCCCGTCAATATAGTTTCAGCGTGCTTAACTATTAAATTCCTTTCTCTTTCATCATGGCAAGATCCTATTAAGTAGGCCGTCCATCTATGGCGTTTACTATTTTCTATGTCGGGAATCGTCTTATCAAAGATAAGCTGTTTTAATTCGTTTTGCCTGTATTTTATCGTATCGTCAATGTTATCGTCATTTCTTGCAATAACGGTAACGGAATCTTTGATATGAAACAGGTTTGGTCTTACAAAGAAATTAGTTTTACCCGTCCGGCAGGAACCTACGACGAGAATATTGGAATTATTTCCTTTTGTAGTTAACGAATGCGTTAAAATTATATCGTCCATAATATTTTCCTCCTTTTATTTTTTATACATTGCCGCTCTTTAAATCCCTCAATAAAGCCTCGATATCTATTTTATTTTTATCCTGTCCCGCCGGCTCATCTTCCAGCCATTCACGCCCCTCTCGTCCCTTAAGAAGCCTTTCGGGAACAAATCCCTCCGGAGCTTTTTCTTTTGCCTTCCATGCTCTTATATAATCCAAATACCAGTCTTCGCCTTTTCTTTGGTATAATTGGGGGCAGGTGTTGCAGAGCCACGCCCAAAAAGCATATGGTTTTCATATATCAGGTTTTTCGTATGCGGGTAACTTGCCCTGGTATGGAACATCGTTGTTTTTTTGGATAATCGAAATTATATTTATTGCTGCGGCTATTATATATTTCATTTTGGAGCATTATATATAAGTTTATAAAGAAATTATTTATACTGCTCTGCTTTTAGTTTATTAATAATTAATTTTATCTGGTTTAATTGCCTTAATTCCTGATTAGTAGGCGGATTTGACAAATAATCCTTAGGATTAATTATTATGTTATGTCCTAGTAACAGCCCCGTGAAAGCTATTCCTGCACCGATAAATATAGTTATAACAAAAGCTTTTAAAAAATTAATACCGTCTTTTACGGTTAATTCTTTAAGAGATTTAGGTTTATCCGGAAATTTAACGCACATTTAATGCCTCCTCTAAATTCAATTTTATGATTATATCAAACTAATATTACGAGATTATGACGGTTTTATTACGAAACGGTTAAATTTATATTACAAATCGATGACAACTTAAAGACCTGTAAAATTTCCCATAAAACCCGCCCGATAAATATTAAGTCTAAAAAAAGCTGTTAAGGCTTATTTTTTCATTGTCCACGAGATGCTTCAACACTTCCAAGACCCCGCGGTTTAAACCTGCATTCTTATCGTTATCGGGGTCGTTAATTACCGCGAGCGCCTGAGCTTTATTTAAGGGTCTTTTATATACCCTGGGCTCCATTATCGCGGCGAAGGAATCCGCTGCCGTGAGGATATCTACTAAAAGCGTGTCTGTGTCGACTTTATGGATAAACTGCTTGGGGTATCCATGTCCGTTCCTGTGATGGTGTGTCATGGCAAACGTTTTTATTTCAGCAGGCAGACTATGGAAAAAATCCAAGGCATTCCAGCCGAACATCGTATGCGTTTTGATTATTTCAAACTCGACCGAGGTAAGCGTCCTGCCGGCGTTTAAAATCTCCGCCGGCAGGAATATCTTGCCGATGTCGTGGAGCAGGGCGCCGTATTTAAGAATTTGCCGCTCCAGCGGTTTTATGCCGGTATTTTTCGCTATCGCGTCCGTGATGATTTGCACGTTCTCGCTGTGCCTTCCAAGATGGTTTAAATTTCTATTCGCAACAGCTAAATAAAATTTAATAAATTCCTCTACATCGATGTCGGCATTCTGGCCGGCGACTGCAAGTTTATTAATCATTGTCTACCTCTCGGATTTAATTTATAAGCGGGGTCGGAATAGTAAAGCCGGCCGCATATGTTGGCCCATTATTATAAGGAACATAATCTATTACGCCGCTGTAACTGTTAGAATTAGCCGGGTTCTCGGTTATATAATAACCGCCTCCGTAATTGTCGATAGAGCTGCCGAGGTTGATCCCTAATGGAGACTGCCATATCGTCGCCCCGGCCGGAAAACATGTTCCCTCCGGGTTGCACTGGTTCATGCCGGCCTGGGACGGAGTGATGCCGGTTCCGGTTATTAAGCTGTATTTCCACTCCACTATCTGATAGACGACCCCGTTAACCGAGATATCTGCCCCTACGCTGTCGAAAAAATTATACAGCGGTTCTAAGGGGATAAAATTAGCTCCTGGATATTGGCCGTTTGGAATAGGATTATAAGGCGGGTATGACTGAAAATAACTTTCTACCCCATATATATTGTTATTAATGCCGGTAACAGAGCTTAAGTAGTTGTATGTGCTAGTAGGCACGGGATAACTCCCTCCGTACATATAAGCATTAGCTGGGTCAGTGCCACCTATGGAAAATTCGCCGTAGAAAGACTGTCCAGCAGAAAGATTAAAAACTTGTGGTAAATTATGCTGATTCCGCAACGTCAGTGAATTAACTTGAGATTTATACGCCGGTACGCAATATCCATTCGTAAAAAACACAGTCGCATCGTTATAACTATTGCTTGCCGCGCCAGTAATAATAGCAGATCCAGTCGGGCACGATAACCCCCAGCCGGATACGTTTAGTTCCGGATAATTCGTTAAATTATTCCAGTTAATATAGGTCGCGGTTCCGTTCGTGGTTCCCCATTCATCCATAATCCCGTTGGAAATTGTAAAAACCAAATATCCCCACTGATTCGGCGCGTATACATACGTAGCTGCACCAACGGAAGAGACAGTATTCGAGGTTGAGATCGTGCCGCCACCGTATAAATTAATAATATTAGAATTTGACTGGGTTTGCCCAATATAAAAAGATGCCCCTCCATTAATACAGGGATTATGGGCATTTGCAAATGACATATTAAGGCTGGATAATTCGTTTTCCACCTGGGCGTTAAGGCTTAAGACTCCAAGCGACCCGGACAGGCCGTTTTTAGCCAAGAGGTCTGTATTGTAGTTTCCGGAGGCATAAACTTCTAGGTCCATTACATCTTTATTACATACATCAGTAGAATATATTGCAATAAAAGACTGTCCGAAAGGGGTAGTTTTTGGGAACGTGGACGACAGAAGCCCGTAGGATTGCAAATTAGAAACTGTTAAAGCAGTCTTAGACAATGGGACATTAAAGGACTCAGAATAATCATATGCTGCTTGCGTGAATTCCTGCAACTCTTTCGCTTCCACTACGACATTTGCCTGCAGTGCTGAATTATAGGCGTTATGCCTTAAAATAGCCGAGTCGGTCGTAATCATTACAATAGAGATAAGAATGAATATTATCGCCGCTATTATATTTGTCATAATTTTACCCCAAATTAATATTCGTTAATCCTAAATCGTTAATGGCATTCCAGCAAGGCGCGGGAGGTTCAGGAGAAACTTCCGGCGCAGGATTCATAGGATCACTCATCACACATGTAGATGGCGGCGGGGCGCCTTCCCATAAAACTCCGCCGCCGTTAATATATTGCCCCCATACCACCTGATATTTTCCATTATTATAATATCCGCTAGAATATAAGCTTATATATGCAATAAATGTATATCGCGCCATACCTACACTAATATTGTAAACTCGGCCGACTTGGGGAGCGATGCCGGATATGGAATTAGCCGCGCCGTTATAGGTCTGGCCGTTATCTATCTCGACCTGATCGGAAGCGTAATTTAAAGAAGTAACTGGCCCAATGTCGGAAAAAATAGCGCTGTTTGTATTAATTATGCTTTTAGGCGATGGGATGCAGAGAAAAAAGTTTATATCCGAATAGTTGTATTGACCAGGCGCCCCGCCGCCACCGTTATTAAGCATTATCGTTCCTGGAATCCAGGGCGTAAATTCCCAATTACCAGGATTTGTTGGAACTAATCCGTCTTGCGGGCAAACTGCTGAATCGCCGAGGTTTGTATAGGTAATTTGGGCTGGAGAACTGGAAGGGTTACCGTTATTGTAATTTTCGGTTATTACGACATTAAATACCCAATAATCTGGTGTTTTTTGCAGCGCCGGAGCTATAAAAAACGAATAGCCCGCATTATACGCCGGCGCCGGCGCAGTCTGGGAAAATTCCGTTCCGGAAGCAGGAAAGTAATCGGACAGTTCGTCCGAAACGGAAGACTGCGGTTGCGTAAATGCGCCGTTATCAACAGAAAATGCACTCATGGTATTATCCATGCCCTGGACGTCCTGCGCTACTAAATATGTAAAAGCTTGCCATTCTGCAGCAGTGCCTAAACCATATTTAACAAGTATATCTTGATTAGGCGCTGTTGATGGATAAACTATCCATGTCTGCGGGAATCCCCATGGTTCGGATACGTCGCCTTCTAAGGTTTCGCCGAAAGGGTCTGCGCAGGAAAACGAAGAAGATAGATAATTATCCTGCCGCAAAGTACCGCAGGAGACCTGCCCTATTATATTGTTATTGAAATTAGAGTGGACGTAAGCGTTTAACGCCTGTCCAAATTCATCGTATTGCCTAGCGGTCTGCTCCGCGACGGCTATAGTAGACTGATTTTTAAGCATCCTGTCGTGATAATTTATAATGCCTATGCCGACCGCCGTTACGATTATTATAGCGATTATCGCTCCTATCAAACTGCTTATTCCTGTCATTCTACTTCTCCATTAGAATTTGACTTATTTGCTGCTGTGCAAAAGATTCTAAACTATTAAAATTTTTCTCTCTTATCGCCGCTCTTATCGCAGGCATATTGCAAAATAAAGGCAATATTTCTACTACTCTTCTGCCGGACGACAGCGGCGGTTTTAGGGTTAAATATATAACTGCCGTAAGCGTCGTAGAAAGCATAAATTCGGAACCGGTTCCGGCAAGATTAATAAGCCTTTCTATCGCCAAGGATAAATTCCCGCCGTGTATAGTAGTAATTATAAGAGCGCCGTTTCCAGAGTGGGTTATTACTTCTTTCGCTTCAGACGACCTTAAAACCTCTCCTAGATAGACTATATCGGTATCCGCCCTTAATGCTCTCGAAGCAAAATAACCTAATTCCTCGTTAGACCTTAAGTCTGTATAATTTCTCTCATGTACGTCTATCTGCTGAATAATACCGTTCTCGTAAACATTATCTAAATCGAGTTCAGGAGGATCTTCCAACACCTGAGCCGAACCCCCGAAACGCTTAATCCTTTCAAGTAATAAAGCGGAACCGAATGTAGTTTTTCCGACGCCCTGAAGTCCCGCAAAAATAACAAGCCCGGATAGTTTAGGTTCTAAAAGTTTATCTATTACTTTAGGAGACATGCCAAGCTCGTTTAAACTTTTTAAATTATGCATTAATTTTCTTATTACGAACGATTTACCGTTAACGGAATTTACCGTTTCGACGCGGCACGGTTCTCCTAAAAATTTATATTTAAAAGCTATCTTATTTTTGCCGGTAGTCTCTATCTCGCTATAAAGCCCGAAAGGCACATTAACGGGAACGAGACTTTTACTGCCCTTCGGTCTAATCAGAGCCTTATCCGGATACAACCACATAGTCGAAAAATCTTCCATATTAATTCATCGTCCATATTAACGTGCTGTTAACCGTACAATCCGTTGTTAAAGCGGTATTTAATACTACCGGCAAACTCATACTATTACCGTTAATCGTAAGACTTACTAAATTAGATGAATTATAACTCATAGCGAGTTTCTGACAAGCGTGCGGCGGCACAGCGTCAAATTCTACGGTAAACTCGGTAGGAGTACTGCCTGCCTCAACCGTGACTGCTCCATTCCACGGATCAAAAGCCGTGTTATTCGAAGTATCTATCATGTTGTTTGGAAATACTCCGCCCTGAACCGCTACGGTTTCAGCTAATCCCGTAAAAGTAGGTTGATTGGCGTATAACCCCTGCACATTAGCGATTATAGTAGATAATTGAGTTGAAGCTTCAGAAGCTTTAGTTCCGCTAAAAGCACCGGTTATATAAACTGCGAGAAATGCAAGACCTATAACGGTTAAAATAATAGAAGCCATAATGGCCAACATTCTAGGTATCCCACCCATAAAAACCTCCTAAAATTACATTAAATGTAGTGAATTAGTTATATTATTCATTAAAGAAAATACGCTTACCGCAATAAAAATAACGATAGCATACAAAAATAAATTCGCTATCAAAGATAACGAATTCGATAAAACTTTTATATATTTCTTCATGCTTTTAATGTTATGTTCCGCTATTAACCTTAATCTCTCGTCAAAATTTGGAAAATTAGAAAAAACTCCAATATCTTCGACTGTTTCAGAATCCGGAAACCCATATTTTGAGATATTCATAGCTTCTCCCAAATTCATGCCATTTTGAAGACCTTTATAAAAAGTAGTAATTCTTTCTTTCAAATATGCATTTGAATATTTTGCCATCTCCTTTAAAGCATTTGTTTCATTAATTCCCGCCGACATTAAGGACGAAAATCCGATAAGCCATATACTTCCCGTAAACTTCCTGTAAACTGAATACGGAAAATATCTATCCATTTTTTTTCTAATACTCCCCGTAAATTTTGGAAAAGATAAAAAAATTGAAATTAATAAAATTATAAATAATACGGGAATTAAATACATCCACGGAGAATTTATAAACTTCGACATCAAAATTAAAATACCGGCCGCTCCAGTAACCTTATGACCCGCCGGTATCATAGAAAGTATGGGTTTTAAGGCATATTTTCCCAGATAATATAAAAATCCGTAAACAGCTAAAAAAAGTATAAAAGGATTTATCATTCCGCCTAAAAAATCGCTCATAAGTTCGGATTTCATATTATCTAATGAAATAATTAGATCTAACGCTTCGGCGATTTTACCGCTCTTTTCGCTTGAAACTAAAATCGTATAATCAAACTGCGGTATCCATTTTTTCATAGCGTCCGAAAATGTTTTACCTAAAGCAATATTATGTTTTATATCCGTTAAAATCATAAATTCTATACTTCTGCCGCTTTTTTTAACTCTTTTTAAAAGTTCAGCAATAGACTCTTTTAAATTTACGCCATAAGTTATCTGAACTTTTAACTTTTCATAGATGCCGTGTTTTATTTTCTTTCGACTCAATAAATATAATTCTTTTTCAAACATATATATTTGCCTCTTTAGTTATATCTCCGCAGGTAGCGATAACGTCCCTTATATCTACTTCGCCGTTTAAAATTCTCAATAACGCATGTTTCATTATAGTCATTCCCGTAGAATTAAACTCCCTTCTTACAGCCTGTAAACCTAAATTTTTAATATCTTCTATTAATTCACCCGTAACTTCTAAAACTTCGGCGGCGACGACCCTGCCGGAAATTCCCGTATAATTACATTTTTCGCAACCGGCTGGATTGGCTAATCTTATTTTGCCGTTATCTACAGTAGATAAAAATTTAAACAAATCGTTATCAAGATTACCTAATGCAAAATCTATTTTACAGTGATCGCAAAGCCTGGGCAGTAACCTCTGACCGACTAAAACGTTAAGAAGTTTTTCATCCAGCAAATCATCTTTGTTTATGCCGAATCTTAAAAGCCTTGATATAATAGCGAAAACATCTATAGCATGAATCGTCGTCCACATCTGATGTCCGGTTATTACCGCATCTATCGCCACATTAGCCGTAGCGGCGTCCCTTATTTCGCCTACCATCAAAATATCGGGGTCGCTTCTCATCGCTACCCTTAAACCCTCCGCAAATTTAGATTCCCTCATGTCGTCCGTATTGGCATTTAAGACGTATAACTGTTTCGAGCCGTTAATTGGATATTCAGGCGGATCTTCGATAGTATATATGGATTTATCGGGATACATTATATACTGAAATTCCAAAGCGTACTTTAATGCGGTAGACTTACCCGACCCGGTAGGTCCTGAAAAAATAACCATACCCTGTGGCTGCCTTGCCGCTTTCACTATTACTAAAGACTGTTCTTCCGTATAACCGTAATTCTTAAACGTTTCAATTCCAAACTCTAACGAACCTTTCTGAGAATGAAGAACTTCTTTTAAAATATCTTTAGTAATAAATCCGTTTTTTATCAAAATATCGCCCAATTTAACATACTGGCCCTTATTTCTTAAATCTTTTTGTATATTTAACGCAAGCAATAAAGTCTCTTCGGTTATAAATTTTTTTTCTACGAGAATTTCTCCGATTTTTTTCAAAACTTTCGTTTTGCCTTCGTCTTTATATAGAAGTCTTAAGGTCATATAAAGCCCGTTCATAACCGGACCGCGCTGAATTCTGATAGAATGGATATTTTCCGGTAAGTCACAGGTATCGAAATTATGAATCTGTCCGGCCTGATACTCCCGCTCTTTGTAAGAGACATCGCTCATAGCTATAGTCTGATAAATAGAACGCATTATTGCGCCGCATTCGTCTTCCGTTATCTGCATCGCTCTTGTTAATTTACCGTCTATACGAAAATAAATATTAGCGTAACTTTGTTTGTAGAGTACTATATGAATATCGCTTGCACGCCGCAATGCTGCGCTTTTTAACATTTTCGAATATAATTCTACCGCCCGTGCCTTGACGTCGGGATCTTTAAGCACATTATCGTCGGCAATATTATACAGTTCTTCCGCCATAACGGGAATAACCGTAACTTTCCCGTTCTCCTCATATTTCTTTTTAAAAGACAAAAATAAAGGATGCGCTCTGTAATTGCTTAAAACATAAATTTTATCCTCTTGTACCCTTATACAGGATTTCAACTCGGCAGGAATATTAATCATACCAGACCTCGGCTTTAACATTAATTTTTATATCAGGGAAATTCGCAAAATTCATACCGGTTACCCTGAAACTTGGAATACTAAAAAATACGGGCAACTTATCTAAATTATTTAAATTAAGATTTAAATTAAATTTATTACCCATAACCGTCAGTTGCCCTTTAATTCCAAAATCCTGCATATATCCGTAAATTTCTTTTAAGAGTTTCTGCCTGCTTAACAATTTTCTAAAACGTGCCGGTTTATGCAAATTCAAAACGCGGCTGCCGGTTATAGTCGTACCGGAAATCGACAGTTTTCCCTCAGGAGCTATAAAAGCATTTGCAAATTTCTGCTTTGTATAAGAATAAATAATCCTATTATCCGAACATTTAAAATCCGTAATTTTCCATCCCGAATAATTGGCGGGAATAGAAATAAAAGCTTTTTTACATGCATTAAAAACTCTGAGAGGCTTAGGTAGTAATTTATAACCCGGAACTTTTACTACTTTTTTGGCGGTAAAAACCTTAGGCACGAATACAGGCTTAATTTCACGCTTCTTATAAAAAATATGGTATAAAATAAATAACGATATGGACATACCGGCTATAACGGCTATATATGTATATAAATTATTGTCGACCCTTAAAACATAAGATAAAGATTTTTCCTCTATTAAATTTACGATATCTTCTTCGGTACCGTTTTCGATAACTACGTCCCAGCCTAAAGATAAATTATCTTCGAATATTTTCTTTATTTCTTCTTCAGTTCCTATGATATCCGCATCGCTTATAATAGCCTGATTGTCTCTTACCGCTATGTACCAATATAAATCTTCTTCAGCCTTGAAATAACCGCACCATGGTTCTTTTTTTGCGCCGGCTACCGCGGAAGCCAAAGAAGGCAATTTCTTATATTTGCCGTCTAATTCTTCCGCATGCGACACGTTAATCATACCTGAAAGATTACGGAAGCAGTAATAGCCGTTCCTGTATTCTTTCAGTTTATCTTTTATATTTTCCGTAGAAGACAGAGTCTCCCATTCAAGACCTACGTAATAATATTTTCCGCCGATTTTAACGCTTCTCATCAAGACTCCTTTTAAGATAAATCCTCTTTATTAATTAAAATATGTTCTATTTCCTTGCTTGACTTGTCGTATTTGATCGTTGGATTGTTGCGCCTTTCGATGGTCGTTATTACCGCCGGTTTAAAATAATAAAGGTTGAGCAGGTTAAGCGTGTTGACATGGGCTCGTTTTAGCTGGGCGTTAAGATTGTTCGTGCTGGCTATTTCAAGAAACTTTTTCGCTAAGTCCTGTTCGTAGAAAAAAAGTATGTGCATCCCGTTGTGTAGCCAGCCGCCGTTCCATATGCCAAATACCTCTTCCTTGTATATTTTGGAGTAGAATTTCATTATCGGTTTTATTTCCAATATATTATTTTCGTTTTCCATATCAAAGCCCGCCTGTTTACTTTTTAATAAACTACCTGATTTCTTCCGTTTTCTTTTGCTCTATATAAATTATTATCCGCAATTTTAATAAGCTCGGTTTTAGAAATTCCTTTTTGATATACGGCAACTCCGATAGAAATAGTAACCCTTTCTACCGCTTTATATTCGAGTTTATTTAATTTTTCGGCAAGTTTAAGGGAACCGTTCTTATCGTCGGACGTGATAATAATAAACTCTTCCCCGCCGAACCTGAAAAACATATCGAGATTATGCCTTATATTTTTTCTTACGGTACTTACGACGGTCTTTAATACTTCGTCTCCGACGTCGTGCCCGTAAGTATCGTTAAATTTCTTAAAATGATCTATATCGATTATCATGATAGAAAAAGCGCCGCCCGCATTATTTTCCGAATAAATTTTATCTAAAACGGCGTCGAAATGCCTTCTGTTGTAAATCTCTGTGAGCGGATCGATAATAGAATTATTATTCGCTTTCGAAGCCCTGATAAACTCTTCGTTTATATTATCCATCAGTATCTTTTTATCCCTGCGTAATTTAAGAATATAAACAGTGTTAATAAGTATAATAAAAAATATAGAATCGTATGCGTAATTCGTATAGTAATTCTTTAAATAACCTGCATACATAATCAAAAAAAATATAT
>JAJYYS010000038.1 GCA_021800745.1 bacterium | reverse complement strand
GGATAAAGCCTGTTTTGCAAAAAATAATTAATATATGATATAATAAAACACGAAAAATAATGCAAAAAATTTTACTGAAATCCAAAATACACAGAGTAAAAATAACGGATGCGAACCTCGAATACGAAGGTTCTATTTCCATAGACGAAGAGTTGATGGAACAGGCGCGCATTCTTCCGTACGAAAAGGTCAGCATATGGGATATAAACAACGGCGCCAGATTTGAAACGTACGCAATCCCCGCAGTCAAACACTCCGGAGACATAATAGTTAACGGCGCGGCTTCGCGGTTGGTGCAGATCGGAGACATCATAATCATCGCCACGTTCGGCATTTACGACGAAAAAGAACTTGACGGGTTCAAGCCGGTGTTGGTTTACGTTGACGGAAAAAATCATGCCGTCGATATAGTCAAATAAAAAATTTTTTAATGAAAAAATATTCTGCCGATTACATACTGACTTCGGCGCACTCTTCGGATTCCCTTCCCGCTTTTATAACAAACGGCAGGCTGACGGCCGATGAAATAACGGGCAATATCTTAAGGGTAGAAAGAAATAGTATAGAAAAAAAGAAAAATTCAAAGGGCTCCTCCGGTTTCAAAACCGTAATAGTCCCCGGATTTATCAATGCCCATACCCACACCGACCTTACTTTTAAACCGGATAATAAAACTCCGCGGATTTTTTCCCGATGGGTTTTATCCCTCATAGAAAAACGTAAATTCTTAAATTCCGAAGAAAGAACAGATTTAAGGCTCAAAGCGTTTAAAGAGTTTATCGAAAGCGGAACAACCTCGATAGGCGATATTATCGACCCCGTTTCTTTTTACGATTTAACGGATATAGCCCGGCGCACTAAATTAATTCCCAGAGTTAAAGGGTTCATAGAATTAAGGGGGCTCGACCCGTCTTGCGCCGCTCAAAGAATCGGGGAATTTAAAAATTTTTTAAAAAATAACGCCGCCGTTTTTAAAAAAACCGAAAAATATTTCTCTCCCGGAATTTCTCCTCATTCCGTATATTCGGTATCCGAAAATTTATTTAGAGAAATATTAAAAGTAAACGATAAATTAAGGTTTAAAACCGCAATCCACTCTGCGGAACATTCATCGGAAAAGGCTTTTATATCCGGAAACGGCGGAGATATTGCCGAAAACCTTCTGCCGGCGCTTAATCTTTCTAAATTTTCCGTCCCTTCTATTCCCTTTTCATCGCCCCTTTCTTATCTTTATTATTTAAAAATTTTGAATAAAAACACGTCTTTAATACACGCAAACGAGGTAAGCGGCGAAGATATTGATATAATAAAAGAAACCGGTGCGGATATTATCCACTGTCCGAGAAGCAACGCTTTTTTTAATTCTAAAAAACTTCCTTTGAAAAAAATTATAGAAAAAGGTATTTCCGTTTCTTTGGGAACCGACGGCCTTTTTTCAAATAAATCGCTTAATCTTTTAGACGAACTTAAATACGCAAAAAAAATCCATCCGGAGGTAAAATCGAAAGACCTGTTTTATATGGCTACGGAAGGCGGCGCAAAAGCCGTTTCTTTCGGCGGAGTTACGGGGACTCTCGAACACGGTTCGTATGCGGATTTTACTGTTTTTAAAATAGCCGAAAACAGGATTTTAAACGAGGAAAATGTCTATGATGCCGTTGTTTCGTTCAAAAAATCGGATATATTAAGCGTTGCAGTCGGAGGCAATATCGTTTACGACGGGCAGGGAGGCGGAAAATGAAAGTTATAACGGACATCGAAGAAATGAAAGAGTTTTCGCGGAATTTAAAGAAGACGTCGAAGAAGGTTTCTTTCGTTCCGACTATGGGCAAACTTCATGCCGGGCATAAAAGACTTGTCGAAGAAGCTAAAAAATACGGCGAAGCCGTAGTTTCCATATTCGTCAATCCGATGCAGTTTGCGCCTAACGAAGATTTTAACGATTACCCCAGAGACATTGAAAGCGATGCCGAAATATTATCGGATATAAATACATCCTGTCTTTTTTGCCCGTCAGGCGATATCGTTAAAAATACCGAAACATTTTTAATCGACCCTAAATATTCGGGACAATTTGAAGGGGTTTTTAGACCGGAGCATTTTCAGGGCGTTCTTACCATAGTTATGAAGCTGTTTAGCATAGTCGATCCAGACTTTGCTTTTTTCGGGCTAAAAGACTATCAGCAGTATGTTTTGATTAAAAAGATGGCGGAAGATTATTTCTTAGACGTTAAAATTATTCCGGTAGAAACGGTCAGGGAAAAATGCGGATTGGCGATGAGTTCCAGAAACGGGTATTTTGACGAGGAGGGTAAAAAAGCGGCCTGCGCTTTTTATGGAGCGTTAAGAAAGACCGTCGATTTATTTAAAACCGGCGAAAAGTCGGCGGAAAAATTAACCTATTTTGTCATAAAAGAATTAATAAACGGCGGATTCGCAATAGATTATGCGAGAATTGCGGATAAGGGACTGAACGGCGAAAAGCAAGCCGTCGAACGGGGGGATATTTTGCTGGCGGCCGTCAGATTTAAAAAGATAAGGCTTTTGGATAATATTTTTTTTGGATAAAATTTTATTTATTGAATCAATTGAAAAAGCGAATTTTTATGATATTATTAAAGTAGTTTTAAATGTTTTTATAATCTTCAAATTTACCGTAAAGGTGACCTAAATGAAATACGATTTCCAGATTACCGTTATTTTTGACCCCGAAACAATACTAAAAACTAAATCTAAAGCCGATAAAATTATTTATTCAAAAAATCCAGACGAAAAAAAGAAAAATAAACTTATTGAAAAATTGGAAAAAAAGGCGGCGGAAGACAGCTTAAAATTTAACCGCAGACGGCTTTCCTGTTTATTTACTCCCGTATTCAGCGGATGTATTTTGTTTTCCGGAGGAGCGGATTTAACCGGCGGAGATGTCGAAGACTTTATAAGTTTTGGAGATGCGTTTTTCGGGAGTATCGAAGAAAACTTCGGCATAGATATAGTGAATTACAGTTTAATCAAAGGGCATAAGCATAAGCCGAATGTTTTCGATTTCGAAATTTTTAATTATAATTTCGATACGCACAGGGCGGTAAAAAGCGAATTCGTAAAAATACCTAATGTTAAAAAAATAAGCAAAATAGCGGAAACCGTCTTAGCGGAAAATAAGTCTGCGGCAGGCGGAAAAGCAGGCAAAAAAACGACAAAGCCGACGAAAGAAAATCCGGCGGTAAAAACAGTAAAACGCGAGATTGCTTCGTCGTCTCCGACTCCTCGCAATGACACGGCGGAAGAAAAACCTGCCTTAAAAACAGTAAAACAAGCTAAGGAGAAATCAGAAGGCAAAAAAAAAGTTAAGCGCGTACAAAACGTTCAAGACATTCCAGAAGTTAAAACGGCTCCCGAAGTTAAAATTGAGCCGGTAGGAGAAATTACGGAGATATGCGAACCGGAATACGCAGAGCAGGAAAAAAATATAGGCGAGCAGATAGATTTAATTTCCCTAAACTGGAGCCTGCTCAGTCCATCCGAAAATATTCCGGTGCTTGAAGCAGGGGAGCCCGTCGAAATTAGCGGCGAAAGTTTGGTAAGAATTTATTTTCAGAAGCCGAGCGTCAGGCAGGTCGTCTGGAGATTCAGAAAAAAACCGGAAGCCGAAAGTTCAAAACCTATACTCAGGGTTTATAAAGACGTCGATATGTTGTGGTACGAGGTTCTCGACGGTCATTTCGGAAGCAGGTACGTTATTTTTCCCGAAGAGTTGGAACTATCGCAGACATGGGTGGAGATAGGTTATCTAACGGAAAAAGGAGGCTTTATTTTTATTGCAAGAAGTCCGGCTTGGCCCCCGGCCTGTTTATTACAAAAACTGCCGAAATTAAAACTTAAAAGGAATATATCTAAAGATACGGTTCTTATAGGGGCTACGGAAAGCATACCCGGCGGCAGGCAGCTTCCCGTTAATATTACAAGTTCCGGCGCGGGATTTTATGCATCCGGCGCAGGAATAAAACAGCGGTGAGTTAATGGTATTATATAAATTTATATCGGAAGAGGATTATTATGTATGATAAGAACAATATTACGGGCAAGTGGCTGCCCGTTTTGCATTTTCATCTTCCGTTCGTAAGGCATCCGGAAAGTTCTAAATATTTAGAAGAGGAATGGTATTTCGAAGCGGTTACCGAAACATATCTTCCCCTTCTCGAATCCTTCGATAATCTTGAAAACGATAATGTAGATTTTAATCTGACCATATCTTTAACGCCGACACTTTTGAGCATGATGAACGACGATTTACTGTCGGAGCGGCTGAAAGATTATATAAGGGTGAGACTTAAAGTATTAGACGAAGAAGCTTTCAGGACTGAAGGAGACCCGGAATTTCATCCCGTTACTTTATTTTACAGGCAGAGATATAAAAACTGGTATGAAAAAATTAAAAGCGGCGGCGGAAAATATCTTATCGGCGAATTTTTAAAGCATTTTAACAAAGGACGATTAGATATAATAACGTCTGCGGCTACCCATGCTTTTTTAATTTCTATGGTCGGAGAACCGGAGGCGGTAACGGCGCAGATAGAAGTCGGAATACAAACTCACGAAGATATTCTCGGCATCACCCCTAAAGGCATCTGGCTTCCTGAATGCGGTTATACCGAAGGATTCGATGCAATCCTTAATAAATACGGAATTTATTATACTTTTCTAGACAGGCACGGCATCGATTCGGCAAATCCTAATCCCGTTAACGGGTGCTTTTCGCCTATAGTAACGCCTTTTAACGTCGTAATGTTCGGCAGAGACCCTGAAAGTTCTAGGCAGGTCTGGTCGTCAAAGGAAGGGTATCCCGGGACGCCCGTTTACAGAGAATTTTACAGGGACGTCGGATTCGATTTAGATCTGCCGCATCTTACCCCCTTAAGACACGGAAGCCTTAAGACGTTTACGGGGCTTAAGTATTACGCCATTACGGGACAGGGCAATTATAAAGACGCTTACAGGCCGTCTGCGGCTAAACGTCAGGCTTATGAGCACGGAGCGCAGTTTGTCTATCACAGGGAACTTCAGACGGAATATTTAAAAGAGTTTATAGACGAACCGGTCGTCGTGTCTATGTACGATGCGGAACTGTTCGGACACTGGTGGTTTGAAGGCCCGTGGTGGCTTGAAGCCGTTTTTAGAAGAATGGACGAAAATAATTCCGTGAAACCTGCAAAAGCAATAGATATTTCGGATAAGACTATTTATAAGCTTAACGGTTTATTAAAAAAATACGAAAACGCGGGTTCGATTTTTTCCGTAAATATTCTTGAAGAAATAAATAAAAATAATGCTAAAAACGGCGTATTTATCGCACAGCCAGCTACGTCTTCATGGGGGGGAGGCGGATATGCCGAGGTATGGCTTAACGGGAAAAACGACTTAATACAGCCTTTTTTATCCGACCTGTCCGTAAAGTTAATAGATATTTGCAAAAACGGGTATAATCGTGTAAAATATCCCGAAGTTTTAAATCAGGCGGCAAGGGAGCTTATTTTGGCCCAATCGAGCGACTGGCCGTTTATGCTTACGACCGGACAGGCGGTAAGTTACGCGGAAAGAAGGATTAGAGCTCATATGGTAAGGGCGAAAAGATGCATTTTGATGGCAGTGGGAGAGGAGCCTTTAGACAAAGACTGGTTTAAAGATATATCTAATAAAGATAATTTATTTCCGCGCTTGAATGCAAAAGATTTATACGGAAAAAACATATGCTAAATTTTACTAAGGGAATATAAACATAGATGAATTTAGTATTGTGGTGGCATATGCATCAGCCCGACTACAGGGATATGAACGGCGAGTTTATGCTTCCTTGGGTTTATCTCCACGCAATAAAAGATTATATAGACATGCCTCTTAACATTGCGGCAAATTCCGGCATGAAAGCAAACATAAATATTACCCCCGTTTTAATAGACCAGTGGCAGGATTATAATTACCGCATAGAAAAAGCCCTCGAAGAGAGGAAAGAGGATAAAGCCGTAAATATGTTGCCCGACCGCTTTTTAAGGCCGCTGCTTCTTAAAACTTTAGACCGTAACGACGGCGATATAAGATTATGGATGTCCGACCATTACAGGTGGGCAAACTACGAGCAGATGGTTTCGAGATTCGACGATTATAAAATTCTCTACGACCTTGCTTCCTCCGGCGTGAGCCGCCATTACTTAAACGATGCTTTTTATTTTGATTTCTGCGTCTGGTTTCATCTTTCATGGTGCGGCGAATGGATGAAAAAATACGACCCCGTTATTAATTATTTTATCAGGAAAGGGTCTAATTTTACCTTTGACGACAGAAGACTGCTTCTTAAAAGGCTTTTGGAGTGGATGAAATACGGTCTTTCTTTATACGGATTTCCCGCGGTTAAAGGCGGACATGCGCCGGTTTCTTTTCCCGAGTATCCGGATATGCTCGAAAAGAGCAGGCTTGAAGAGTTAAGCGCGAAAAAGAAAGGGGAATACGAAGTTACGTTTTCCCCGCATTATCATCCTATAATACCTCTTCTTTTAGACGTCCATTGCGGAGGGGTAGCGGCTCAGATGACGGGCATAACCTACGAACCCGTTTATATCGAGAAATATAGCGGAGGGCTCGAAAGCGCAAAAAGGCATTTAGATTCTTTGAACGAATATTACCGCTCCGGCAAGGACAAAATTAGAGCGTTATGGCCTTCCGAGGGAGCTCTTTCTTCGGAATCCCTCGACCTTATCAACGAATACGATATAAATATCTGCGCCAGCGGGGAGGAACTTTTATCGTCGTCTATAGGCGTAGATGCCCATAAACCCGCATTTATGCAGGGTAAAAATATTATACCGCTCTACAGGGTTTACAAATGGAAAAATACCGGCCTTAAAATAATTTTCAGAGATTCGGGACTTTCGGATTTAATAGGTTTTACTTATGCAAAATGGCGCGGAGACGATGCCGCTAGTAACCTTACGGATAAACTTAATTCAATAGACGATTTCGATAAAGACTCGATAGTTTCGATTATACTGGACGGCGAGAACGCGTGGGAATATTATTACGAAAACGGTTTCTATTTTTTGAACGATTTATATGCTTTATTATCTTCGTCCGTTAAAATAAATCCAATGTTATTAAATGAAGTTACAGATAGGTACGATGCCGACGGCTGTATTAAACTTGATTATATTATGCCGGGTTCATGGGTGAACGGAAATTTGAGAATGTGGGTAGGGGAAGAGCAGAAAAATAAAGCGTGGGCATTGCTGAACGAGGCTAAAAACGCATTGCGCGATTCCATTCAAAAAGGAACGCTTAATGAAAACGGCGTAAAAACCGCTTTAAAAAATCTTATGGCGGCGGAAGGTTCCGACTGGTTCTGGTGGCTTGGCCATGACAGCCCGCTCTTTTCGCAGTCTTCTATGGAGAAGATTTTCAGGGATTTTTTAAAAAATATTTATTTAATTGCGGGAATGCCGATTCCCGAAAAATTATTCGAATCTTTGTCTTCCACTAAAAACATTATAGCGGAAATGGGCGGAATGATGAAAAGGGGACATGAGGAGTGATGGTTAAATTTATTTTAGGTTTTCACTGCCATCAGCCCGTCGGTAATTTTGATTTTGTTTTTAAAGAAGTGCATATAAAATCTTACAGTCCGCTGATAAGGACTCTTGCCGCGCGTAACGTAAAATTCTGCCTGCATGCTTCGGGAATTCTTCTCGAATGGTGGGAGGAGAACGACCCGGGATTAATTAAAATCATTTCGGAAGGGGTTGAAAAGGATACTATAGAGATTATCGGGGGAGGTTATTACGAGCCCATACTCGCGTCTATTCCGGGCAAAGACAGATTGAGGCAGCTTGAAATGCTCAATGCGGCTTTAAAAAGACTTTTCGGGAAAGAACCGTCCGGAGCATGGATAACCGAAAGAATATGGCAGCCCGATATTATAAAAGACTTAAAGGAAGCCGGACTAAATTATGCTTTTTTAGACGATTTTCAATTTTTTCAAGCCGGTATATCCGAAGGCGGTATAGATAATATTTTCAGGACGGAATACGGCGGGCAGTATATAGACGTTTTTCCCATACACGAAAGATTAAGATATAAGATACCTTTTGCCGAACCGAATGAATCTTTAAACGAAATACTATATTTAAACGGCAGATGTTCCAATCTCTCCGTTATGTTCGACGACGGCGAAAAAATGGGGGGATGGCCGGATACTTACGAATGGGTTTACGGTAAAGACGGAAATAAAGGATGGTTAGATAATTTCCTTAATGAAGCAAATTATAATAATAATTATTCGGGAATAAATTTTGAACTTCCGTCTAATATCTTAAAAGGCGCCGCCGGCGTCCCTTCGGCGAGAGTTCCGGTATATCTGCCGATGTCGAGCTACAGGGAGATGGGCGAATGGACGCTTTCAGTCCGGCAAAGGCATAATTACGAAGAAATAAGGACGCAAAACCCATCTGCTCCTTTAAGCGGGGGTATTTGGCATAATTTTTTGACAAGGTATCCCGAGGCAAATCTGCACCATAAAAGAATGCTAAATTTAAGCCGTAAAATAAATTATTCTGTCGAAACCTACCGTAAATATCTTGAGGGCGCGCTAAACGAACTTATGAAATCGCAGGCTAACGATGCTTACTGGCACGGCGTGTTCGGCGGCATTTATCTTCCGCATCTGAGAAGAGGAATACATGCCGCTCTTTTGTCGTCGTACAGGCTGTATAAAGACGCGGTCAAAGAACATATAGAAAAAGAATATTACGATTTCGACTCCGACGGAGAAAATGAAATTTTGCTTTCAAACGATTGTTGGTGCATAATATACAAGCCTTCCTCAGGTTCTTTTGCGGCCATGGATTATATAAAAAAGGGTTTAATCCATTCGCTTGGAGACGTATTTTGCCTCCATAACGAGTATGATATTTTAAAATTGAAAGAAAACCTCCTCAAAAAAACAGCGGAAGGAGAAATATACGGCGGTTCCAAAAGCGGCGGAAACGGCGGCGGTAATCCTCCCGAAACGATACATAAAGAGGCAGAATATCCTTCGGATTTATGCGATGATGATTTAATAATATATCAGGACATTCTTCCCGCTTTCGAAATTTTATTTAACGGCGGGAAGATTTATTTTAAAGACGAACTCATAGAAGAGGACAGGGACGGAAGCAGTATTAAACTTAAAGCGGGAGGCTTTTTAAAAGAAAATTCGGAATCGGGCGCTAAATGCGGCTGTAAAAACGATAACGGCGATAAAATTCAAGGCGCCCGCGAAAGCGAAGGAGTATTTGTAAGTTTAAATATAGCCATAGGCGAATCCCTTAAATTTTTTATAGATTCCAAGGCAGGGACGGCGGGGAAGCTCGACGTTATTTACAGGTTTGCGTTTCCCGGCGGGGACGGTCCAGCGGTAAATATCGATATTGCCGGAGATATAAAAGGGGTAAATAATCATATCGAAAAAGAAACGGAAACCGAAGCGGACAACTTCGTATATTTAAGCGATTCATTCTGGGGCGGCAAAATAAGCATAAAAGAGCGGACTGAAGCAAAATTTTTAAAAAATTACGATATGGTTTTTAATCCCATATCTACCATTTCTCTTTCGGAAAGCGGATATGAAAGGATTTTTCAGGGCGCGGAACTTAAATACAGTTTTAATTTAACGCGGGAAGAAGATTTTAGTAGTATAATAACTATAGATATAGCAAAGATAGAAAAGATAAACGATGCGGATTAAAACAGGGTCGTAAAAATGAGCGAGTTTAATAACGAAATATGGTTTGCGGGGGCGGAAATGGCGCCTTTGGTTAAAGCCGGCGGTCTCGGCGACGTTATGGGAAGTCTGCCTAAAGTGCTGTTGAAATCCGGTATGAACGTCAGAGTCGTTATTCCTTATTATAAAAATATAATTCCAAAAAATTTCATAGACATAAAAGAAGTTTATCCGGCGGGTAAAGTAAATTTTGGGGAAATCCCTTTTGAATTCGGAATTAAAACAGGATTTGCCATGGGCGATATTCCTATTGTGCTGGTGGAGCAGAATCATTTTTTTAACAGGGAAGACGTTTACGGTTCTCACGGCGGGGTTTGCGCCTATAAGGACAACCTGTGGAGGTACGCGATGCTCGCGCACGGGACGGCATACGCAATGAGGATTCTGGGGATTCCGCTGATAGTTCATACGCATGACTGGTCGGGAGGTTTAGTCCCTGCTGTTATAAAGCAGATGTTCGGAGACAAGAAAGTCAGGATAGAGGGTGAGGCGGAAGGCGTATTAAACGCCAAATTAGGCAGACGTATAAACGTGAAAGGATTAAGGCCGGCTATAATTTTCACTATTCATAATCTTGGATATCAGGGCGTTTACGGTATAGACGATTTTTACGATATCGGCCTCGACTTCAAATACAATTCTTCTTCGGCTTACGAACATTTCGGAACGTTTAATAGTTTAAAAGGCGGAATGAAGCTCTCGGACGTCGTTACGACGGTAAGTCCTACATATGCAGGTGAAATTACCACTCCTGAATTCGGATTCGGACTTGACGGAGAATTGAAAAGCCTTAGGGATAACGGCAGGCTTAAAGGAATACTTAACGGAATAGATTTAGATTACTGGAATCCTAAAACCGACGGGCTTATAAGCTATAATCTGAATTTAAAAGAAGATAAATATAATCTTAAGAATTATAACGAATGGAAAAATTTTAAACTTAAAAACAAAAAAGCTCTTTTCTCCGCTCTTTCTATGCCGATAGAGACGGGCAATAACGGAAACGTTCTTCCTCTTATAGGCATAGTAAGCAGATTAACCGAAGAAAAAGGCATAAACGAATTTTTAGA
This sequence comes from bacterium, assembly GCA_021800745.1. Next base: position 752 of record JAJYYS010000038.1, on the reverse strand, counting down.
CGCTCTTTTTAACTGGAACGATTTTCCTTTTCAGGTCGTTATTCTTGGAAGCGGCAGGGATTACATAGAAGGAAAAGCTAATTATCTGTCTAAAATATATAGAGATAAGGTTTATGCCATGACGGGCAGTTACGACGAAGCGTTATCCCATAAAATATATGCGGCGGCGGACATTTTCGTAATGCCTTCGAAGTTCGAACCGTGCGGTCTTTCCCAAATGATAGCTATGAGATACGGCTGCGTCATCGCGGCCGGGGACACGGGAGGTCTTCACGATACCGTTTCCGATATTATGGACTCCGGCTTAAAAAACCAGTCCGGTATTCTTATCGACCGTATAAATCCCGACGGTATTGCGTGGGCGCTGAATGAATTGTATAATCGTTATATGGCGGACGGCGACGAATGGCGCAATCTTGTCGTTAACTCCGCCAATAAACAGTTCGGATGGGATGATTCCGCGAAGGTTTATGAAAGCCTATATTACGATATTATAAAATAGCATTGCGGCAATTTGAATATTATAACCTTAATTTTGCAATAGAAAATATTTTGATTTTTCAATTATTTATAAGTTCTGGATTCCCGCTTTTGCGGGAATCCAGAAAATTAAAATTATATTGCAGGTTAGGATTGAATATTATACTAGATTTATTGCGTAAAACGGGTAAATTATATTGAACCTTCTATTATCGGTTAAAATCATATCTATAATGCTCTCCGCCTCGGTTTTAATTGCGCTTGCCGTCAAA
>JAJYYS010000210.1 GCA_021800745.1 bacterium | reverse complement strand
ACTGTATTTACGATAAAGATATTTATGCCGGAAAAAGGACGGCGGTTTCTACGGGCGTCGCGCTTGCGCTCGGCGCGCAGGTTGCGGATTATTCGACGTGGTACGACTGCTGCGGATTCGGGTTCAGACATATCCTGACGGAAAGGGAAGCGTCGAGGTCGTTCGTAATGGACAGAAAAATCAGGCCGATGGTCAGGGAAGCCCATTCCGACGTTTGTATTACGCAGGATACGGGATGCACCACGACGCTGGATAAAAACCAGTGGATAGGAAAAGCTATGGGCTATACCGAACAGGTTCCGGTTATGGCGGACGTTATGTTTGCGGCATTAGCCTGCGGCGCGGACGTTTTTAAAATAGTCCAGCTTCAATGGCACACGACAGATTGGAGGCCGTTATGCGAAAAGATAGGGATAGACTGGAAAAAATCGGAAGAAGAATATAACGCTTATCTGGAAGAGCTTAAAGCAGGGGGCAAGACGGTAAACTTATATGAGTATCCGAAATAGATTTATGGCTGGATTCCTGCTTACGCAAGAATGGCAAATAAAGTTAACTATAAAATGTGATCTGGAGGATTTTATATGGCGGAAAATATTTTAGTGGTCGGCGGAGGTCCGGCGGGTTTAAATGCGGCGGTGATGCTTTCCGAATTAGGCGTGAACGTAACTTTGGTGGAAAGAGATTCGTTTATCGGCGGCAATCCGAAAAAATTCAAATATAAATTTTTATTTCCCGATATGCAGCCTGCGGATAACGTGATAGGGGAGTTAATTAAAAAGACCGAGTCCGGCGGCAATATTAAAGTATATTATTCTTCCGAAGTTTCGGATTTTAAAGAAAACGGAAAAAAGTTCGACGCAACTATAAAGTCGGCGGGCGGAAGCGAAACAAAAACATTCGATTCGGTTATCGTAGCTACAGGCTTCGAGCATTTCGATCCGGCAAGGGATGCAAAATATTCGTATCAGCTGTTCGACGACGTTATAGATATAAAAGACCTCGAAAGAATGATGGGGGAGAATAATTTCGTAAGACCGTCCAACGGACAACCCCCTAAAAATGTTGCTTTTATATTATGCGTCGGTTCAAGGGACAGGCATGTCGGAAACCAGTACTGTTCGAGAGTCTGCTGTACGGTTTCCGTAAAACAGGCTATCGAACTAAAAGAGCATTTTCCGGACTGCGAAGTATATATATTTTATATGGACATAAGGACTTACGGCTTTTTCGAGGATTTATACTGGCAGGCTATGGAAGAGCATGACGTGCAGATAGTTAAAGGCAGAATCGCCGAAATTACATCGGGACCCGATAATACCGTGGTATGCAAAGGCGAAGATACGCTCTTGAGAGGACCGTTTGAAATTCCTTTCGATATGGTAGTTCTGGCATCAGGCATGGAAGGCGGACCGCAGTCCCCTGAAATATCCAGCAAACTCGGCATCGAGCTTGACGAGCATGGGTTTTTGAAGCCGGAAAACATTACGCTGTCGCCGTTTAAATCAAATAAGGCGGGGATTTTTCTGGCGGGCGCATGCACGGGACCGAAGGCCATTTCGGATTCTATTACCGAAGGCGCCGCCGCCGCCATGAACGCTTATACGTATGCCGTAAAAAACAGGTAAAATGCCGTATATTTTAAAAAATAATAAAATAGATAAAAGATACGAAGAAAAATTTTTCGAAATCGTAAGAGAAAATCTGCCGGTTGAAAAAATAGAACTTTTTAACGGTCTTTTGGACCTTAAAACCGAAATTATAAAGGAATTTTTATCGGATATAATACAAACAGGCGGCAAATTAGAAAAAAACAGATTCGACGAAATATTGTCTTTAATTTTTTCTATAAGAAGACATAAGGAAAAGATTTTAAATACCGTAAGCGTCGAAACTCTGAATAATGCGTTCGGCCTTCTGGAAGATTCTAAAAAATCCGCCGAAATTAGAACCGGACGTTTTTTAGAAGCATTTTCCTATGAAGACGTTATAGTTAAACGAGATATAGCTTTAGAACTTTTGCATTTTTACGAACCGGGGAAGAATGTTTTGTGGACGTCGTGGGTTTACAGGCAGGATAACGGAACGGGATGCCTGCCTTATATGGCGGATTTTTTAAAAAGGACGTGGGACGGGAATCCTTATATTATGCCCTTCAGCATAAGAGAAATGAAGGACGAAATCGATTATTTGTACGAACTGTCCGGTAAAAACGGGCTTAATTTAAAACGCCCTTACGGAGCCGATATTCTTTTGAGCTATATGTATTCGGATTACGTTTATAAAATGGTATATGCGGAATCTAAATCTCTATCTATCGGCGTTCCCGAAGGATTTACTTTAATGAAAAAACTGCTTGGAATTGAAAAATTGGGGTTGCCGGGATTAGAAATGGCCGGATAAAATATCAAAAAGATACGGAAAATAAGGATTTTAACTTGTCTGGATTCCCGCTTTCGCGGGAATGACTATGTAGTGGATTTATGCTCCCCGCTGAGAATAACACCAAGAT
>JAJYYS010000209.1 GCA_021800745.1 bacterium | reverse complement strand
AAGAATTCGGACTGGCCGAAAAAATATAATAATCCTGTTTATAAGAACATATTTGCCGCAGGAATAGCTTTTGCCCCGCCCCATCCTATAAGCAAGCCTTTTAAAGCGCCTGACGGCACCATCATAGCTCCAAGCCCTCCCAGAACAGGTATGGCATCGGGAATTATCGGGCATACGGTTGCTCTTTCCATCATCGACATGGTAAAGAATGGAGCCGAGGGACCGACACAAGAGGCGTCGATGACGGAATTCGGAGCGATATGCATAACCTCTATGGGCAAATCGATGACGCACGGCTCCGCCGCATTATTAACTATGGACCCAGTAGTTCCTAATTACGAAAAATATAAATTCGGCAGAAATCTGAATTATACTTTCGGCGATATAGGTCTTGCTGGACACTGGGTTAAATATATGCTGCATTACTTATTTATGTGGAAGATGAAGGGAAAGTTTTTATGGCAGTTTATTCCTGATTGAAAATTTAATACCTGAAATATAATAATAATTCAATTTTAAAAAAAAATAACCGGAGGCCGATATATTATGGAAGATAAAAGCGTAAAGGACTTAACCGAATACGTTCCTTATTCTAAAGAGGCGAGGTCGTTTATGGCGCCTACTAAATATACCGTATTTATAAGAACGTTTATTCCGTGGCAGTTAGTTAAGTTTGCATATTATAACTTAAAGATGTTGAAGGTCTTATCGAAAGGGCACGGCAGATTCATGGATAAATAAATAACGCGTCCGCTAAAAAGAATCGTAAAGCTTTAAGAAAGGCATCCTCTTAAGAAAACGGATGCCTTTCTTTTATAGTTTAGACGGTTAAGAACCGAAATTATTGGCAACGAATTTCCAATTTACCAGATTCCAGAAATGTTCGATATAACTCGGCCTGGCATTGCGATAATCGATGTAATAAGCATGTTCCCATACATCGCAGGTTAGAAGGGCAGTTTTACCTGAAGTCATAGGCGTACCTGCGTTGCCGGTCGCCGTCAGTTCGATGGTGCCGTCCTGATTTTTAACCAGCCATGCCCAGCCGGAACCGAATAAAGTGGCGGCCGTCTGGCTGAATTGTTTTTTAAAATCTTCAAAAGTACCAAACTTAGCCTCGATCGCTTTTGCTAGATTTCCTTCGGGGCGGCCTTCGCTGTGCGGGGACAGGCAATGCCAATAAAAGGTGTGATTCCACACCTGAGCGGCATTATTAAAGATACCGCCGGACGATTTTTTAATAATGTCTTCTAATTCCTGTTCTTGAAATTCCGTACCTTTAATAAGGTTATTCAGATTGTTTACATATGCATTATGGTGTTTCCCATAATGGTATTCAAGGGTTTCCCGCGAAATATGGGGTTGAAGCGCATCCATAGAAAAAGGTAATTCAGGCAGTTTGTGTTCCATTTTAATACTCCTTATAATTAAAAGTTTGATATATATTATTTAATAATAATTATATCACAACTTTTTTATAAAATGAAAAAGTCTGAAATATTTGTCATAGCGTGGCAAAAAATATCGACAACTGCGATATAGTAAGGCTGCAATAGTAATGTCCGATGTATTTATTTAATAGGTTGATTTCTCATCAAAAATTATGCTTCTGTTTCTTCCGCTGTTTTTCGCCTTATATAGTGCATTGTCGGCTCTTTTTATAAAAGATATTTCGTTTTCGTTTTCTATAAGTTCTGCAATACCGAAACTTAAAGTGATCATTATGCCTTTAGACGAAAAATATTGTAATTCAGCCTGAATTCTCAATTTTTCGGCTAGCAAGTAGGCATTATTTAAAGAAGCGTAAGGCGCTATTATCAAAAACTCCTCTCCGCCCCATCGTATTAAATAATCCTCGCTTCTTATGTTTTTCATTATAAGCGAAACAATATCTTTTAATACCTCGTCGCCGGTTACATGTCCGTAGGTATCGTTTATTGCTTTAAAAAAATCTACGTCGGTCATTATGGCGGAAAGAGGATATTTATGTCTTTTTGCCCTATCCATTTCTTTTCCGATAATCTCTTTATATTTATTTCTGTTATATGCTCCGGTTAAAGGATCTACTTCAGATAATCTTTTAAGTTCCTTTTCCGTTTTGACTCTGTCTGTTATATCTCTTGCTATGCATATCCCCATAGGGGGTTGGCCTTGAGTTATATGTATGCGGCTGGTAACTTCAAAAGGTATTATATTTCCGTCTTTTGTTTTGATTTCGGTAGTATAAGTCATCGTACCTTTTTCAAACAAAAGCTTCATCATGTTTAATATGTCTTCATTGGTTGCGTTTATAATATTGAGGTGGCTTAATTTTAAAAATTCATTTTTAGAATAACCAAGCTTTCTTAAAGCCATATCATTTACCTCTATGAAGTGTCTTGGAACGGCATCGCGGGTAAATTCGGTTACGTAAGCAAGATCGTATATATTGTCGAAGATTAAATTGAATTTCGTATAAAGATTTTCTATCTCCTTAGTTTTTCTTTTAGAATAAAAGATAAAAAAAAGTATGGATGCAA
>JAJYYS010000208.1 GCA_021800745.1 bacterium | reverse complement strand
TCTCGTCTATGACGAGAGGCGGCATTACGACTATAATGTCGCCGAGAGGCCTTATTATGACTCCTCTTTCCCGCGCGTTAAGAACGACCTTATGTCCGATTCTCTCCTCTGCCGAAAACGGCTCTTTGGCATTTTTGTCTTTTACTAATTCTATGCCCGCCATAAGACCTATACTTCTTATATCGCCCACGTTTTCCAGCGTCCAAAAATCTTTAAGAAGTTCGTTGAAACGGGCTATCGTCGGTTTAATTTTATTCAGCAGGTCGTATTTTTTGAACATTTCGAGCGATTTGACGGCGCAGGCCGACGCCAGTTGATTTCCGGTATATGTATGCCCGTGGAAAAAAGTTTTATTGTCGCGGTAGTTTCCGAGAAACCCGTCGTAAATTTCCTGAGTGAAAAGGGTAGCCGCCATAGGAAGATAACCGCCCGTTATGCCTTTAGCCATACACATCGCATCGGGCGAAATATCTTCGTGAAAAGCGGCAAACATTTTTCCCGTCCTGCCGAAACCCGTCGCTACTTCGTCGAGTATAAGAAGAACGCCGTTGTCTTTGCACGCTCTTTCTATTTTTTTCATATATCCCGCCGGCATAGTTATCATTCCCGAAGCGCCTTGTATCATAGGTTCGATAATGAGGGCGCACGACTCCTCGGCATGGACTTTTATGATTTTTTCGGCTTCTTTCGCGCAGTATAACCCGCAATCGGGATATTTAAGGTTAAAAGGGCATCTATAGCAGTACGGATAAGTTATTCTTATCGTTTCAAAGAGCAAAGGCTTGTAAATAGAATGAAAAAGTTCGATGCCCCCTACCGAAACGCTTCCTAATGTGTCGCCGTGATAGGCCGACGTGGCGGCAATTATTTTTTTCTTGTTTTTATATGCCGCACCTTTTTGCCTGAAATATTGAAATGCAACCTTGACGGCAATTTCGACGGAGGTCGAACCGGAATCGGAATAAAAAACTTTTTTAAGATTTTTAGGCGCGATTCCGATAAGTTTTTCGGCAAGAACTGCCGAGGGCGCGTTTGCGAGTCCGAGAAGCGTGCTGTGCGATATTTTATCTATCTGTTCTTTAAGCGCCGAGTTCAGTTCCGGATTATTGTGCCCGTGAACGTTTACCCATAAAGACGATACTCCGTCGATATATCTGTTCCCGTGAATATCATAAAGATAAACCCCCTCCCCTCTTTCTATCAAGATATTCCGCTCCTTTTCCCAGTCAGACATCTGGGTAAAAGGGTGCCATACGAATTCCCTGTCTAATTTTTCGACATCGGCAGCTTGTAAATTTTTCATATTGCGATATTTATATATAAACTTCTATATTATTTGAATAAAGATACGTTATTTTTTTTCGTCCGAAATAAACGTCTATTTCGACTCTGTAAAAAGACGGAGAATCCAAAGCAGATTTTATTTCATAAACCAGACCGCCGCTTTTTGACGAAAATATATTTTTGCCGTTACGGAATAAATTTATTATATACGGATTTTTTTTCGGATTTATATCTATTCCCGCATATATTATAACATTTTTATCGGTTTTGTCTATATCCGCGGCAGCGTCTGCCGAGTCCCCGCCGAAATAATATTTGCCTCCCATGGAAGCATAGTAATAAAACCCTTTCGGGATTCCGAACAAATCGAACGCAAAAAAACATCTTCCTTTTTTCACGGCTTCCGTTATTCTCTTTTTATCTTTTTCTAATTCGCCGGACGGCTCATCCTCAAGAAGAATATGCGTCCTCGCGACGGAAAAAAGTTCCGAATATTTGGGGAATTTAATCCGCCGTTTTCTAGTTACCTTTACGTTTGAATGGGCATCGGTCGCCGCTATGCCGGTTTTCATAGATTTGTGCTTCTGAACGCCGTCCCAGAATCTTATCGTCTTTACCGGTTTGTGCGATAAAAAATGAAGGGCGTAAAATGAATTTATGCGGTAAGAGCAAATCACCGCAAGCATATAGAGAGGATTCATTCCTCTCCATTGCGAATCCAAATTTATAATTTCGATGCCGTCGTATCCTTTAACTTTAAAATTTTTCCATGGGGTCCACCAATTATGCGGATGGCATATAACGGCGGCGCCGTTTTGTTTTTTTACGTTCGACAAAACCTCTTTATATTTTCCTCTCTTTATCTCGTTATCTATTCCGAGCGCAAGAAGATGCCCAAATTCGGTGTTTATTTCTTCTCCCGCAAAATATAAAAGCCCGCCGTAATATCCTTCGAGCCCGTCTAATTTCGGTTTCAGCGTGTTATGGTCGGAAGAAACAAGAAAGTCCGCTTTAAGCTCCTTCGCAGTCTTTATGAGGTCTTCTATGCGTCCGGAGCCGTCCGAATATACCGTATGAAAATGAATTATTCCGTTCAGCTCGAATAGTTTTGAGCAGGGGCGGTTTTCGTTTTTCCCGCTTATAAAATCTATTTTTAATTTAAAAAATTTTATTCTTAAATAAATAAGCAGTAATAAAACTGCGGCAAAGACTAAAAACAGCCTCGACGATACGATAAGAA
>JAJYYS010000037.1 GCA_021800745.1 bacterium | reverse complement strand
CCCATTCTGGTAGAGCCTTACAAATTTATTAAAAATCTCGAAAAGTTTAAAATAAAAAATCCGAAATATGCAAGCGTTAAGCCGCATTACGCCCGAAAGAATACAAGGCTGAACGCCCCTCCTTCTTTCAGCAATCCTTCGTCCGCGCCGATTCCGTTCACCCCGCCGGCTCCTTTTCAAAGGCGTTTCGCAAATAAATACAGGCATAGAAAACCGGCTCCGAGATATCGCAGAGTTATAAGCAATTCGCATATAGTATCGAATAATACGTCTGCACAGCCAAGGCGCAGGCGAAGATTGAGCAATCTTTTCCCTATGGGAAAATTTTTTAATCAAGCCGCGCCGAATGCGGCAGGAACAGGAATAAAAAATCCTTCACACGGCATAAAATCGGCTACGGTAAATCTTAATACGACCACGATAAAATATGCGTCGTATTTACTGCATGTTAAAAACAAAATAGAAAACGTATGGGAATATCCTTATAAGGCAAGGAGAGAAGGGTTGTCGGGACTGCTTGTAATAGAGTTTTCGATTAATAAAAACGGTTCCATTTACAAGGTGCATATTTTACGGTCTTCAGGAAAAAATATTTTAGACAGGGCGGCTGTTAAAGCAATATATAATGCGGCGAGATATAATCCTTTCCCGCGTTACTGGACTATAAGCAGGCTTAATATAATAGGAACTTTTATTTACAGACTTTCCGGCTTTTACGTTTATTGACGGATTTACATTTTAACTTTATATTTAAATGCACAAAGACAGATTGGTTAGCTGCGCTGGACTCCGTCCCATCTCACCGTTACGTCATTGCGAGCGTTAGCGGACGGAGTCCAGCGCAGCGAAGCAATCTCTTGCGTTCGCAATGACAAAAATGTTATAAAATATATCTAGAACTAATTTTCTTGAAAGGAGACTTTGTTTTATGAATATATCTATAGTCGGCACGGGCTACGTCGGTCTCGTTACGGGGGTCTGCCTTGCGGATTCCGGTAATACCGTTTACTGCGTCGATAACGACGAGAGCAAGATAAAATCGTTAAAAGCTGGGATAATTCCGATATACGAACCCGGGCTGAAGGAACTCACGGACAAAAACGTTAAATTAAACAGGCTGTATTTTACGAAAGATTTACGCGAGGCATTAAATAAATCCGACGTAGTATTTATAGCCGTCGGCACTCCTCCGCAGGATAACGGAGAAGCCGATTTGTCGAACGTTTTTAAAGTGGCGGAAAGTATTGCCGATTCCATAGACTGTTTTAAAACCATAATAGTTAAAAGCACCGTTCCGGTTGGAACATGCAGAAAGGTCGAAAACATAATCGCAAAAAAAACTAAAAATTTCTGCGTGGCATCGAACCCCGAATTTTTAAAAGAAGGCGCCGCTATAGACGATTTTCAAAGACCGGACAGAATAGTCGTAGGAATCAATTTTAAAAAGGACAACAAGAAAGAAGCGCAGGCGGCAAAAGAGATTATAGACGAAATATATGAACCGTTCGTCAGAACCGGAGCGCCGATATATTTTATGGATACTAATTCCTCTGAACTTACGAAATATGCCGCAAATGCGATGCTCGCGCTAAGGATAACCTTTATGAACGAAATAGCAAACTTATGCGCCCTTACGGGGGCAAACGTCGATAACGTTAGAATCGGCATAGGTTCGGACAAAAGAATAGGCAAGTCTTTTTTATTTCCGGGTATCGGCTACGGCGGAAGCTGTTTTCCGAAAGACGTAAAAGCCCTCTATCAAACCGCGAAACAACATAACTATGAGTTTAAGCTCTTAAAATCCGCCGATGAAGTGAACGCCGGACAGAAAGAACTTATCGTAGATTTTATATTAAAGCATTTCAAGGGGGACATAGCGGGAAGAACTTTTGCCCTATGGGGACTGTCTTTTAAACCGAAGACGGACGACATAAGGGAAGCCCCGTCCCTCGTTATTATATCGAAACTTCTTTCATACGGGGCTAAAATAAAGGCTTACGACCCCATAGCAATGGACAATGCCGGAAAGATTTTCTCGGAAATAGAATATGCGGAAGATATGTACGGAGCGCTTAAAGGCTCCGACGGGCTGATAATCGCTACAGAATGGAACGATTTCAGGGTTCCGGATTTCGATAAAATTAAAGATGCCTTGAAAAAGCCGGTTATATTCGACGGAAGGAATATTTACGACAAAAAGAGAATGGTAGAAGGCGGGTTCAATTATTATTCGGTAGGGAGGTAAATTTATTTTGACGAACGTTATTTTATGCGGCGGAAGCGGAACGAGGCTGTGGCCTATTTCTAGGACTTATTTTCCCAAGCAGTTCTATAAATTTATAAACAATATGTCCCTATTTCAGCTGACCGTTCTCAGAAATAAAGATTTATGCGCCGATTTTATAATCGTAACCAATAAAGACCAGTATTTTATCGCGCTTGACCAGCTTGACGAAATAGGAGTTAAAAACTGCAGGTTTATCCTCGAGCCTGTCCCGAGGAATACCGCCGCCGCTGTTGCGCTGTCCTGCTTAGATGCGGTTGAAAACGGTTCGGATACGGTTTTCGTTACGCCGTCCGACCATCTTATTAAAAACGAAGCCGCTTATAAAAGTATTATAAATACCGGGCGGGGCGAGTCTATGAAAGGCGGCATCGTTATGTTCGGAATAAAGCCGTCTTATCCCGAAACGGGTTACGGCTATATCGAGGCGGAGCCGTCCGCAAAATCTGAAAAAGGCGGTGGAAATTCTGTTAACGGGAATGCGTTGATATCGCCCGTTTTGTCTTTCAAGGAAAAACCCGATAAAGAAACGGCTATGGAATATATTTCTAAAGGGAATTTTTACTGGAATAGCGGAATGCTTATGTGCAGGCCCGAAATACTGCTTAAAGAGCTTGAATCGATTTGTCCGGTTATTTACGAAAATTCCGCGGCGGCTTATAAAAATGCTTCAAAAAACGGCCATACGAAGATGATAAAGGTCGCAGAAGCGGATATGCTTAAAATAGAAGAAAACTCGATAGATTTCGCTCTCTTAGAAAAAACCAAATTAGTAAAGGTTATCCAAGCCGACATCGGCTGGTCGGATCTGGGAAATTTCGATTCCATTTATAATGAACTGGAAAAAGACGAAAACAATAACGCCGTAAATTCAAAAGAAGATATGGTCGGCATTAATTCTAAAAATAATTTGATAATGTCCGGCGGTAAAATGATTGCCGCTATAGATATAGAAGATTTAATAATTATAAATACGGACGACGCTATTTTGATTTCCAAAAAAGGCTCTTCCCAGAATGTTAAAAATGTCGTAGATGAGTTAAAAAAGAGGGATTCGGAGCTTCATACGCATCACCTTACCGTCCACAGGCCGTGGGGTTCATATACCGTTTTGCTTGAGTCCGCTCTTTACAAACTTAAAAAGATTTCGGTAAAACCGGGCGCAAAACTTTCCCTTCAAAAGCATTTCCACAGGTCGGAGCACTGGATAGTTACCAGCGGAACGGCGCTCGTTACGGTGGGAGATAAAGAAACGCTGTTAAGAGCCAACGAATCCACTTATATTCCCATGGGATTGGTTCACAGGCTCAAAAACCCGGGCTTGATCCCGCTGGTTATTATAGAAGCGCAGGTAGGGGAATATCTTGAAGAAGACGACATAGTCAGGTTCGAAGACGACTATGACAGGTTATAAATTGAATTCGGATTCGTAAATTTCTAAATTATCCTTTATGCCGTCTAATTTATAAGCTTCGTTATTATATTCGCAGTATCCGTCGCGCAGTAAGGATGCGGCAACGTTTTTATTTTTCGTTAAAAATATATGGACGGACGACGGGTCGGCAATATTGTTAAGAGATATAACCGACATATTGCCTTTTATATTTTTACTAAAAAATTGACGCAGCAACTGCCCTGTTTTTTTATCTTTAATTCCGTAATAGGTCATAATTTATTTTTTCTTAGAGGAAAATTGCGGAAACCGCTAGCTTTCTTATTTACCGGGGTTATATGCCGTACTTCTTTTGGTTGCGGGGGCAGGATTCGAACCTGCGACCTTTGGGTTATGAGCCCAACGAGCTACCGGACTGCTCCACCCCGCGATGATTTTTTCGTATAACTTAATTATTATATAATTTAATTAATTTAATTGCAAGTTTATTTCTTGAAATTTCTTAAAATGCCCTTGATTTTTTCCGTCCGATTTATCATAATGATTAAATAAGATATTTTGAAACTTACTTTAATAATTTAAGGATTTAATGCGGGGGGTGTAATAATTATAATTATGGATGCTGCCGAAAGCAAAAAAACTCCATTATACGACGAACATGCTAAAATGGGGGCAAAAATCGTTTCGTTTGCGGGATTTTATATGCCTCTTTATTATAAAAGCATAATAGAAGAACATTTGAACGTAAGGAACAACTCGGGAATTTTTGATATAAGCCATATGGGTGAAATAACCATAAAGGGCAAAGACGCGTCGGCTTTCGTCGATTACGTCTTTACCGCCGACGTTTCTAAAATAAGTCAGGGGGAAATAGTATATTCGTTAATTCTTAACGAAAAGGGCGGGATTATAGACGATGTTACCGTTTTTAAGTTTTCCGGCGAAGAATATATGTTTGTCGTGAATGCGGCAAATACCCCGAAAGATTTTGCATGGATTCAACATATACAAACCGAGTTCCAGAAAAAAGGAAAAGACGTTTCGGCAGAAAATATCAGCGACGGAATAGGACTTCTTTCCGTGCAGGGACCTAAATCGAGGGATTTGATATATCCGTTAATAAGCGACGTCGTCAAAATAGGAAAATGCGGATTATTCGACTTCAATTTTAAACCTAAAAATATTAAAGATTTAAAACATTTTGAGTTCGGCTGCGCCGAATTTAAAGACGTCAACGTAGAAGCGTTGTTATCGAGAAGCGGTTATACCGGAGAGTTCGGGTTCGAGATATTCATACCTGCGGAAAAAACGGCAATTTTATGGAACTATCTTTTGAATAATTCCCATCTTTCCAATCTTCTCCCCGTCGGTCTGGGGGCGAGAGACACTTTAAGGTTCGAGGCGGCGCTCCCTTTATACGGACACGAGCTGGACGAAACTATAAACCCTTACGATGCCGGTCTTGAAAAGTATCTTTCAGGCGCGAAAGATTTTATCGGGAAAGAAGCGTTAAAAAATATTAAAAACAAAGAAAAAAGATTAATTTTCTTTAAACTTTCCGGCAAGCAGATACCGAGACATTCGCAGAGGATACTCGACGAAAATCTTAAACCTATCGGCTGTATCGCAAGCGGAACTTACAGCCCTTCAAATAAATTTCCCATAGGCAGCGCCTATATCTCGGATGGGGGCGTCAATGCCTCTTTTTTGAAAAATTTTTTCATAGACATAAGGGGGAATTTTGAAAAGGCGGAAGTGGTTTCGCCGCCGTTCCACAGAAACGTTAAAGCAGGCAATTCAAAATAAAAATATAAACAAATTAAATAACATAAAAAGACTGGATTCCCGCTTCCGCGGGAATGACAAAGTCTTCAATAAAAATATAAAACAATTAAATAACATAATTAAGCCAAGGGGTTAAGAAATGATTAAAAGCGGGTCGTTTTATTTCTCTAAATCGCATGAATGGGTAGGCATGGATTCAAATAATAAATATCATATCGGAATTTCGGATTTTGCGCAGTCGGAACTCGGGGACGTCGTTTACGTTTCGCTTCCGGAAGCTGGAAAAACCTATAAAAAAGACGATAAAATAGGCGAAATAGAATCCGTTAAGTCCGTTTCTGAAATTTACGCTCCAGTCGAACTTAAAGTGATTTCGGTAAATTCCAAGCTGAACGATACGCCCGAACTTATAAATCATGACCCGAACGGAGCAGGTTTTATCGCCGAAGTGGAAGTATCGAACGATTGCGATACGGAAGGATTAATGGACGAAAATGCGTATAAAACTTTTATAGATTCTTCGCATCATGAATAATTTCCGCTATTTTCCTAATTCAAAAAAAGATATAGCAAAATTATACCGCATTTTAGGCATTAAAGATAAAAAAGAGCTTTTCGGAAAGATACTTGGCGGTATTCCTTTAATGGAAGCCGGTCTCCTTAAGGCTCTTCCCGAGGAGATGGACGAAGAGGCTTTGTACCGTTTTTTTTTGAATATCGATTCAAATATTCCGGCAAAAAACAAAACCGCCGTCTTTGCCGGAGGCGGAATATATAATCATTTCGTTCCCGCCGCAATAGACGGTTTGATGTCGAGGTCCGAATTTTACACTCCTTACACCCCTTATCAGCCCGAAGTGAGTCAAGGTACTCTTTTTGCCCTCTTCGAATTTCAGTCGATGATTGCAGAAATCCTCGGCATGGACGTCGTAAACGCTTCTATGTACGACGGCGCCGAAAGTCTGGCGGAGGCGGTTTTAGCGGCTATGAGGCTGTCGTCGGCAAACAGGGATTCGTCTGCCGGCCATAAGGACGATTTAATCCTGATTTCCGAAGGAGTAAACCCTAATTATACTTCCGTTATTAAAACTTTTGTAGGCGGAACCGGCGTTAAAATCGGAAAAATAAAATTAAACGGACAAACAGGGCAAACCGATGCCGCCGACTTAAAATCGAAGCTCGGAAACGGCGGTAGAGTTCCCGCCGTAGTCGTTCAACAGCCAAACTATTTCGGAGTAATAGAAGATTTGGAAGAGATTGAACCGCTTATACATTCCGATTCTAATTCAAGTTTTATAGTATCGTCAACCGAACCTTATAGTTTCGGCGTTATTAATCCGCCCGGATTTTACAATGCGGATATTTTTGCGGGAGAAGGCAACTCTTTCGGAAATTATATGAATTTCGGCGGACCGCTTTTAGGTCTTTTTGCCGCAAAAAAAGAATACGTCCGGCAGATGCCCGGAAGAATAGTCGGTAAAACCAAAGACGGCAAAAACAGAGACGCTTACGCTTTTATTCTTTCGACGAGGGAACAGCACATAAGAAGGGGGGCTGCTACTTCCAATATATGCACGAACAGTTCTTTGAACGCCGTGAGAGCCGCAATATATCTCTCTTTATGCTCAAAGAGCGGGTTTAAAGAAATCGCTTCGTTAAATCTCAAACTTGCCCATATATTAAGAGACAGGCTATTAAATTCGGGACTATTCGAACCGCTTTATGAGGGAGACTTTTTTAATGAATTTTCGCTTAAATTGAAGATGAAAGGAAATAAACATAATAATAATACGACCGCCTCCGAATTTATCGAAAAAATGGCGGAAAGAGATATTTTGGCCGGCATAGCTATTTCGGAAAGCGCCGTCTTAATATCTGCCACCGAAAATAACGGTTTAAGCGATATAGAAAAATACGCAGAAAATGCAAAAGAGGTGTTAAATGCCTAAATTTCCCGGAATAAAAGGTATTTTTTTAGACGAAGACCCGTTAATAGAGCAGGGTTCTAAAGGATTAAAAGGCATCAGCATACCGGACTGCGGCTTAAAAAAATCGGATTTAAAAAAAGACGAAAGCGCATATATAGACGCAAAATATATAAGAAAGAGTCCTCCCGAACTGCCGGAAGTGTCGGAACCGACCGTCGTGAGGCATTTTACGAGGCTTTCAAGTTGGAATATGTGCGTCGATACCGTTTTCTATCCGCTGGGCTCCTGCACGATGAAATATAACCCTAAAATAAACGAGAAAATAGCATCGCTTGAAAATATAAAAAATCTACATCCTTTAACGCCCGGTTCTTTAATCCAACCCGTATTAAAAATGGTTTACGATTTTAATGAAATTTTATGCAGGCTTACCGGATTAGCCGAATTCAGTTTTGCTCCGCAGGCAGGAGCGGCCGGGGAGTTTGCGGGTTTGAAAATCATTAAAAAATATTTTGATTTGAAAGGCGAAAATAGAAAAACGATATTAGTGCCCGACAGCTCTCACGGGACGAATCCCGCAAGTTCCGTTCTTGCCGGATTTACGCCGGTAGAAATTAAAACCGGAAAAGCGGGGACGTTAGACGCCGGAGAACTGGAAAAGTTTGTTTCAAAAGACGTCGCCGGAATTATGATAACCAATCCGAATACATTCGGAGTTTTTGAAAAAGACATAAAGAAAATAGCCGAAATTATGCATAAAAACGGCTCGTTTGTTTATATGGACGGCGCCAACTTTAACGCTTTTCTCGGAAGCGCAAGGGTTTCCGATATGGGAATAGATTTAATACAGCTTAACCTGCATAAAACGTTTTCTACGCCTCACGGCGGAGGCGGACCGGGAAGCGGGGCGATAGGCGTCGTCGAATCTTTAAGGGAATTTCTTCCCGTGCCCTATGTAAAGAAGGTCAGCGGCGAAAATACCGCCGGCGCGGATAAAAACTTTAACCGGCAAGTTTACGAATTAGCGGAAGATAAAAATAATACTATAGGAAAAATGACCCCGTTTTTATGCAACTTTGCTGTCGTAATAAGGGCATACGCCTACCTTCTCTCGCTGGGCAGGGAAAATATCGCTTCCGTCAGCGAGATTGCAGTACTGAACGCAAACTACGTCAAAAAGAAGCTCGGTAAAATACTATCCGGTTCAGACCCTTTTGAAGAGGGGCTATGTATGCACGAATGCGTTTTTAACGATAAAGCCATAGAAGAAAACGGGGTATCGACCATTGAGCTGGCAAAACTTTTAATAGATTACGGTTTTCATCCGCCGACGGTTTATTTTCCGAAAAATATACACGGAGCCATTATGATAGAACCTACAGAAACCGAATCCATAAGGACGCTGGATAATTTTATAAAAGCCGTAAAAGAAATAAGGTTTAAAACTAAAAAGTCTAAAGCGGTCAAGTCTCCGCAAAAAACAAAAGTCGGCAGGGTCAACGAAGTTATGGCGAACAAGCATCCGGTGTTTAAATATTAATTTAATATTTATATCGCAGTATCGGAGTCGTATTAATAAGACCCAAATCCCGATTTAGAAATTTTTATATATGAATTACCTGAATTACTTAATAACGTCATTGCTTCGCTACGCTCGCAATGACGGGTTCTCGCAATGACGGGATATTAGAATTTATTAAATATTTTCTAAATCGGGATTTGGGATAATAATATCAAATTAAATATAATATGATATAATTTATTTGACGATAAATTTGAGGTAAAAACATATGAATATGAATTTTAAAGACGTCGATTTTGGGTCTGCCGACGGCGGCGGTTTATACGGGTCTTTGTTCGGTTCATATCCCGATATAGTTATACTTGCGCACGGAAAAGTTTTTAACAAAGAAAGCTATTACGACTTGTGCGATGTCCTGCTGAAAAATAAAATATCTTCATTAACTTTTGATTTCAGAGGATACGGAAATTCAAAAGCCGGAAGCGGAGGATTAAACGCATATGGAGAGGATATTATAGGCGCGGTGAAGTTTGCGCAAGGTCTGGATTTTGTAAAAAGTATTACCCTTTTAGGCTCAAGTATGGGAGGCGGGGCGGTTTTGAACGCATCTAAACTTTACCGCCCTTCCGAAATAAAATCCGTCATAGCCCTTTCTCCCGTTTACGCTGAAGGAGTCGATTTTATAGACGTTCCTATCCATTATCTCGGGACGGAAGGAGAGCAGTTTGCCGAAGGTATTAAAAAGATGTATGCTATGACCAAATCGCCGAAGACCATCCACTTTTTCAAAGGCTCGGCGCACGCCCAGAATATTTTCGCCACGGAAGCCAAAGACGAACTTATTTCTCTTATAATATCCTATATTAAAGACGGAAATATAAATACGGGCAGAGCGGAATAAACGGATAAATTATGCCCGCTATTATTTTTGTTTTTTTCGTTATACTTCTGCAAAGAGCCAATACTAACCTCATACAGTCCGTTAACCCGCTCTTCGTAAGATACGTTCTGGATAAAAACCTCTTTTACGTCGGCATTACGACGGCGGTTTACGCGGTAAGCACTCTTTCCGTGAGGTATCTTATAAGCATAAGAATCAAGCCTCAGGCTGTTTCAAAGTTCGTAATAGCCGGACTTTTATTATTTTCGGCGGCAATACTCGGGTATTTTTTTTCGACGGACTATGCCGAATTTTTAATATTCGTCGTAATATCCGGTTTTGCGACGGCGATAATCATGCCGTTTCTTCTGTCATTAGTGCATCTGGTTTCGGACAAAGCCGTAATCGAAAAAAATCTTACGATATATTCTTTAATGCTAAGCCTTGCGCTTGTTTTCGGACCGCTTTTAAGTTCAGCCCTTCTGACCGTCCTGCCTATCCGCTGGATTTATATTATGCTGTGCTTGTTCGGGGCAACGGCGTTTTTCTTTGCGGTGAAAATTCACATAAAGAGCAAGGACGCTATTAAAGAAAAAATAGGCGGGTCTGCCGGCGGCGGCGTAAAAAACATTTTCGGGGAAAACGGCATAGATAAAAGTCGAAACGCCGGTTCGATTTCGTCATTGTTTAAAAACAGCGGGTTTTTAGAAGTGATTTTCTATAATACGACGTTCAGTATTGCCTTTGCGTCCGTAGTAGCCCTCGGCGGAGTATTTGCAAGGGATAATTTTCATATAAAATATTTTGAAATAACGCTTTTATTTTCGCTTTTTTTTATTTCGTCGCTGGTTACGAGGCTGGTTCTTCTTTATTTCACAAAAAGAGGGATTATTAATAATAAAACCAAAATTTTGAATATTTCCATATTAATATCCGCATTGTCTTTCGTCTTAATGGTCTTTTCAAAAAATATAGATTTTTACGCATTCAGTCTAATAATATTCGGTATTCCGCACGCCCTTATTTTTCCTATAGGAACTATGAGAATATCCGAAACCGTCGAAATGAAGGATATGGTAGCCGCGAACACGATATACCAGTCTAACTTCGATATCGGCGGCATTATCGGGCCGTTTTTTCTTTCGTATTTAGGCGGCATTTATTCTATAAGATTCGTTTTCGGAATAATAGCCGTTTTTCTATTTGCGGCATTTATTGTCGGGAAATATATCAAAGGCAATACAAGGTTATAAATACCCTAATCCCGATTTAGAAATTTATTTTCTGGATTCCTGCTTACGCAGGAATGACGATAACTGAATTTAACTTTCCATCCAACTGGTGTCATTCCCGCGTAAGCGGGAATCCAGAATTACTTAATATTGAAATATCTAAAATAGTTTCTAAATCGGGATTTGGTTATAAATATACTGTTTACAAATAATAAGGATTTATGATAAATTAGCATAATATAAATTATTTTGTCTTGTTTAAAATATACAAATTATAATTAAAAATGGAAGAACTTAAAAAGCTGAGAAAAGAGATAGATTGTATCGACAGGCAGTTAGTCGAACTTCTTAACGAAAGGGGAAAAATCGCCCTTAAAGTCGGGCAGGTTAAGTCGTCGAACAACAAGGCATACTATAATCCGGCACGGGAGGGCGAGGTTTACAGAAACGTCATAAGCTATAACGAAGGACCTTTAAAAGACGAACATCTTCAAAATATATTCAGAGAGATTATGTCCGCCTGCATAACCGTTCAGTCGGGAATAAGAATAAGCTATTTCGGGCCGGAAGGGACGTTCACGCATCTTGCGGCGATAAAAAGGTTCGGCACTTCCAGAATGCTTCTGCCGGTAAAGACTATACCGGAAGTTTTTAATTCCGTTTCCAAAGGTCTTTCCGAATACGGCGTAG
>JAJYYS010000207.1 GCA_021800745.1 bacterium | reverse complement strand
ACTCGGGACGATGGGTTTTGGATTTCCGGCGGCTATAGGCGCCCAGATAGCATGTCCCGATAAAACGGTTTTCGACATTGCCGGAGACGGAAGCATTCAAATGAATATACAGGAGCTTGCAACCGCAGTACAGTATAACCTGCCCATTAAAATAGCTATAATTAATAATAATTTTCTTGGTATGATAAGGCAGTGGCAGGAGTTATTTTATCATAAAAGATATTCGTTTTCTGAAATGAACGTTAATCCGGATTTCGTTAAACTTGCAGAAGCATACGGCGCAGTGGGATTAAGGGCAAAAAAACCCGACGAAGTCGTTCCCGTAATAGAAAAAGCGTTATCTATTAAAAAGCCGGTCATAATGGACTTTGTCGTAGATAGGGAGGAGAGCGTTTATCCTATGGTCGCTCCCGGTTCGCCGATTACGGGCATGTTATTAGTATGAATAATATAAATAAGCATTATTTATAATAAATTTATTATTATGGAAAAGACTCATATTCTTTCAATTCATGTCGAAAATGAATCCGGCGTACTTACAAGGGTCGCAGGGCTTTTTTCTGCAAGGGGATTTAATATAGACAGTATCTGTGTAGCAAAAATGCTGGATAAGAACGAATCTAAGATGATAATCGCCACGTCGGGGGATACCCAGATTTTAGAGCAGATTACAAAACAGTTAAACAGGCTTGTCAACGTGATAAAAGTGCAGGAATTAACCGACGAAGACTCGGTAGTCAGGCAGACGGTTTTAATTAAGGTAAATGCCGACGAAACTACAAAAAGCGATATATTCAGAATAAAAGATATATTCGGCGGCCGCGTAATAGACGTTTCGAGAAATTCTTATACTTTAGAGGTAACCGGTTCCGAAAGGAAAATAGAATCGCTTATAGATATTTTAAGGCCTTTAGGAATAAAAGATATCGTAAAGACGGGGATAATAGCCTTGCAGAGAACGAGAAAGCAAAGTTGATAAATATAAATACGAAATAAAGGGGGTTTTTAATGAACATTTTTTACGAAAAAGATGCCGATTTAAGGCTGATTCAATCAAAAACCGTAGCAATCATTGGTTACGGGTCGCAGGGACATGCTCATGCTTTAAATTTAAAAGATTCCGGCGTGAAAGTGATAATAGGCTTAAGACCGGACGGCAATTCTTTTGCAAAAGCAAAAAACGCCGGTTTTGAAGTCTATCCGGTTAAAGAAGCGACAGAAAAAGCCGACGTTATTATGGTTTTGCTTCCGGACGAAATTCATGGAGACGTTTATAAAAACGATATAGAACCCGGCTTAAAAGCCGATAAATACTTAGTCTTTGCTCATGGTTTCAGCATACATTTCGGACAGATAATTCCTCCGAAAGAGGTAAACGTTTTTATGGTAGCGCCAAAAGGACCGGGTCATTTAGTAAGGCATGAATTCGAAAAAGGAGGAGGCGTACCCGATTTAATTGCGGTGCATAACGATTATACCGGGAATACAAAAAATATGGCACTATCTTATGCCGCCGCTATAGGCGGAGGCAAAGCCGGAATCTTGGAGTCCACTTTCAGGGAAGAAACCGAAACTGATCTTTTCGGAGAGCAGGCAGTTCTGTGCGGAGGGCTTGCGGCTCTTATGACCGCCGGCTTTGAAACGCTTGTTGAAGCAGGATATCAAGAAGAGAGCGCATATTTCGAATGCATACATGAAATGAAACTTATAGTCGACCTTATATACGAGGGCGGAATTTCAAATATGAGATATTCTATAAGCAATACGGCTCAATACGGCGATCTTACAAGGGGACCGAGAGTTATCGACGAAAGGGTAAAATGCGAAATGAAGAAAGTTCTCGAAGAGATAAGGTCCGGAAAATTTGCAACCGAATGGATGCTTGAAAACAAAGCAAGCAAGCCTTCGTTTAACGCCCTTACCAGAAACGGAGAAGAGCATCAGCTTGAAAGGGTCGGGAATAGATTGCGGTCATTAATGCCTTGGATAACTAAAAATAAAATAGTCGATAAATCTAAAAATTAAAAATAATCGTCCCCGCCGGCCATATTTTTATGTAAGAGCGATGTTTTTTAAACATAGAAAAAATATATGGCCGAAGGCGGACCACATATTTTTCTAAGGAGTGGGTCGGGTATTGGCCGCATTACATTAATAAGGAAGCAATGAAATATATAGCAAAAGATGGCATTCAATTTATAACCGGCGCATTAGTTTTTTCGCTGGTTTTTTTAGTTTTATATTTTTATGCAAAATACATAATATTAAAATATATATTTTTTTCGCTTTTTATACTTTCGATCCTTTTCTTTTTTTTCTGCATATATTTTTTTAGAGATCCGGAACGCAAGCCGGATTCAATACTAAAAGAGGGCGAAATAGTTTCTCCCGCAGACGGCAGGGTAATATTTTTGCAAAAAGTTTTCGACGGTAGATTTTTAAAAGAAGAAGCCGTAAAGGTAAGCATTTTTATGTCTCTGTTTAATGTCCATGTAAACAGAATTCCTGCAGGCGGCATTGTAGAA
>JAJYYS010000206.1 GCA_021800745.1 bacterium | reverse complement strand
GGAACGACTTTAAGCCCCTTGTCCGACCATATTCTCATCTTGGAAGCTACCTCGCCTAATATCCAATTTTCAACCTTTGTAATCATTCCGCTCTGTTCCAGAAACGGTATAAATTCCATAGGCGGCGTCAGCCTGCCGTCTCTCTGCCACCTCAGAAGAGCCTCCGCGCCTTTTATCAAACCTGTTTTTATATCGAAATAAGGCTGGTAATGCAGGAGAAATTGATTTTTTTCCATAGCCTCGTTAAGCCCGTTCCTCAGTTCAACCTTTTTCCTTGCGGATTCCTCGAACTCTTTTTTAAAAAATCCGACCGTATTTTCGCCCTTTAATCTTGAATTAAGAAGGGCGGATTCGGCTTTATCGAAAATATCCTGCGATAAACCCGCGTCTTTAGGATAAAGCGATATTCCGGCGTTAAAAGATATATTTATCTTTTTACCGTCCGGCATATAAGGTTCGCTAAGAACATTCAAAATCCTGTTGACGATATGCAGGGCGTCTTCTTCGAATTTTAATCGTTTTAAAAATACGGCAAATTTATCTGCATCCCATCTTGCCGAAATATCGTAGCTTTTTATAATATTTTTTATCTTGTTGGACATTTCGATTATTATTTTATTGCCCGTTTCAAAACCGAAAGTATGGTTTATCAAAGAAAAATTTACAGGGTTTATTAGCGCAAGAGCGCAGGAGGAAGGCGCGCCCGAATAAGCGGCATCTTTTATAAATTCGTCTATTTTCTCTTTAAGCATTTTTTTATTGGGAAGACCCGTGAGCAAATCGAAATGTATTAACTGCTCCATAGTTTCTTCGGCTTTTATCTCGCCCGTAATATCTTTTCCGGTCGTTATAAAATATTCTATATCGCCGCCCGTACCGCCCGCATTAAAAGGCGTAATCGTCGTATAGCAATATATATCGTCCCCGCCTCTCGTTTTATACGTGAATATATCGGTTAAGATTTTGCCGGAAATAATAGTGTCGAGAAATTTTTCGGCAAACTCTTTTTTTCCGGAACCGCTTTCGAATATTTTCGAGTAATGCCCGCCGATAAGTTCGCTTGCATTGTAGCCGAATATTTTATAGACGCTTTCATTTACGTATAATATGTTAAAATATTTATCTGCAATAATCGCGAAATCGGAACCTGAATTTAATGCCGTCCGGAGCATGAAATGCCATTTTTCGTCTTCTATTTTGTCGAGCGCGTAATTTATATCCATCATCATCTCTTTTAATAAATTATACGTATCTTTTTTAAAGAATCCGCTTTCGGCGGCATATAAAGAAAAGACGCCTATCGTTTTGCCCTTTTTTATAATCGGTACGGCGGCGCTTGAAAGATAGCCTCTTTTTGCCTGCTCCCCTCTCCACGGCAGCATTAGCGGATTTTTTAAAGTATCGTTGTTAATTACTATTTTTGATTTTAGAAAAGATGTAATCAGCGGTCCTTTTTTTGCTTCGGGAGTATTTAGATGCTGTTTTAAATAATCGAGATAATCGCTTTTTTCATAAGAAAAGGAAGATTTTATATTAAGTCCGGAGTCGAAAAGAAGGATAAAAGAATTTACGAATAACCCTCTCTTCACTATTCTTTCGCATATATCGGAAAATAAAGAATTTTCGTTTTTTGTCCTGACTATCAGCTGGTTGACTTCGGAAAGCGTTGCGTACATCGTTTGAAGCGACCTAAAGGAAAGAAATAAGCTGTCGTACATTTTCTGCTTGGAAACGTCAAGCACGAGAACCATACCGGCAGGTTTCCCGTTATAAGAGATAGTATATGCAAAAATAACGGTAGGCTTAAAAACGCCTTCTTTTGTTATATGCATATGGGTTATTTGTTCGGCGGCAAAAACTTCCCCTTTTATTCTTCTTTCGGCGAGTTTCTTTACGGTAGGCTTGTATTCGTCGGCTATTATATCGTAAGGAGTTAAGAGACTTAGCTCCTCTTCCGAATAGCCTATAAATTCCCTGAACGTTTTATTTGAATGAACAATTTTGCAGTCGTCCTGATAAATAAAAACCCCTATCGTCTTTGAACCTAACAGGGCGTTAACAAATCCGTCGAGGCTTTTAACGTTAAAATCTTCCGTTATTTCCATAAATTACGGTAAATTTAGGCTATAATCTATAATTTTATTATTTTTTTATTATTTATTATTATATCATGAATGAGGGCTTTTATTAATAGGCGGATTATTTTTTCGGTATTTGGATGTTTTGGTGAAAAATTTTGCAGCTGGACTATTTGCGGCCGTTTTATCTGGTGGGCGCGATAGGTCTCGAACCTACGGCTTCCACCGTGTGAAGGTGGCACTCTACCCCTGAGTTACGCGCCCTTTTTAATTTATTATATAATTTAATATTCGTTAATTCAAGTGCGGATATAAGATTATTTTAAACCGTTCAGAGCTTTCAGCACGTCTTCGTAATCCGGTTCGTTCGTTATTTCGGGAACCAGCTGTTTATAAATAATTTTGCCTTCTTTGTCGGCGATAAAAACGGCTCTTGCGGTAAGTCCTTTTAATGCGC
>JAJYYS010000205.1 GCA_021800745.1 bacterium | reverse complement strand
AACATAGGAATAGATTTCAGACCGAGAGGCGCCCCTTATTACGGCGGCCATATCGAAAGAATAGTAAAAACTATGAATATGCGGATTCATACCCTTTCCGGCACGACTTTTTCTAACCCTAAAGAAAGGGGCGAATACGATTCGGAAGCAAAAGCCGTATTCGCCTTAAAAGAACTCGAAAAATGGATAGCGGAATTCATAGTCAACGTTTACCATAAAACTATCCATTCCGAATTAGAAATGACGCCGGAAAAGAAATATGAAACAGGGATACTCGGGGACGAAAAAACGGCGGGAACGGGTCTGCCGGATATTATAGACAGGGAAGAAGCGGAAAGAATCAGGATATCCCTTCTGCCGCCTATCGAAAGGACTATTCAGAAAGACGGCATATCGTTCGAAAATATTAAGTATTACCACGACGTATTGAGGAAATACATCAGGATAGAGGATAATAACGGCAAAAAAAGAAAAACTTTTACCGTAAGATTCGACCCAAGAGATATTAGTAAAATTTACTTTTACGAACCAGAACTTAAAATGTATTTCCCTGTACCTTACCGCAATATGGGGAATCCCTGCGTTTCCATATGGGACATAAGAGAAGCGAAAAGATACCTTAAAAAGGAAGGCTTAAAAGATTACGACGAAAACAGGTTGTTTCAGGCGTTAAAAAAATTAAAACAAATCGAAACGGAATCGTTCGAAAAAACAAAATCAGTCAGAAGGAAGCTATCGTCGAATAACCACCATAAAGACAAAATGAAACTCGAGATAAAAAATCAGCTTAAACTCGATCCTTCTTATAAAAAAGCGGAGGAAAAATTGTCCGATACGGCGGAACCTGGAACGGAGAAAGTTCTAAATGAAAAAGAAAAGGTTGACGGATTAAATGGACAGGAAAAAACAAGCGAAAGCGAGATAGTGGCTTTCGAAATAGACGAATACGACGATTAATTCAAAATACGATAGGAGAAAAGGCAATGAAAGATAAAAACAAAGTAAGTCTTGCCAATAAAGTTTCGGCGGATATAGCGGGCAGATTGACGCCAAAAACCATAGAGTTTTTAGATAAATCCGACGACGAACGAACCTTATATATTAAAAAAGAAAGATTTATAGTATATTCCGGAGCGCAAAAAATACTAAATAAGATCGAAGACCTGCTTATAGAACCCAGAAAATCGAGAATGCCCTGCCTTCTTATAGTGGGCGACAGCAATAACGGAAAAACCAGCGTCGTAAAAAAATTCTTAAAGATGCACATGCCTACCGACGGTATAGAAACGGACGCCGTTCCCGTTATAATAGTTCAGGCCCCACCGAGACCGGACATCGGCATGTTTTACGACTCTATTTTAGATGAAATATTAATACCGTTTAAGAAAAGTGACTCCTTATCGAGAAAAGACGCCGAAATAACCTATTATTTTTCTAAACTCGGGACTAAAATGCTTATAGTCGATGAAATCCACAATATCTTAAGCGGTTCCGTCGCAAGGCAAAAAGAATTTATGAACGCATTAAAAAACCTTAACAATAAACTCTTAATGCCTATAGTTCTCGTGGGAATTAAAGAGGCCCTTAATGCTACAAATACCGATTTTCAGATTAGTTCGAGATTTAAGCCGATGTATCTAAAAAGGTGGAACTTTAATAACGAATATAAAGCCTTGCTTAAATCTATCGAAAAAATACTGCCGCTTAAAAAAGAATCTAACCTTGCCGGAAACGATAAAATTGCCGAATACATTTTAGAGACGAGCGAAGGACTTCTAGGCGAGATAATAGAAATAATCGGGTTATCGGCAATCTGCGCTATCTTAAACCGTAAGGAAAAAATAACTATGGAAGAGATAAAAGACACCGGCTATGTCCAACCGTCTTTAAGGCGGAGCATAAACGATTTAGAGACGGTATAATGCAGACGGCGGATAGAATATTTGCTTATAAAGTAAGAGCTATAGACAAAAGGTCTATCGCTAATTCCATGTTTAGAATCAGGCCTCTGCCGCAGAAGGACGAACTGCTTTCATCGTGGCTGGTTAGGACGGCATACATGCACCATTCCGACCCTGCCACGTTTTTAAACCTCTATTTTCCGGAATACGATTATCATTTATGGGACAACGATTTAGACCTTTACAATAGCGATTCCTTTTTTAACCGCTTATCGATAAAAACCGGCTTTAAAAAAGAAACGATTTACGGCATGACGCTTAAATCTTACGAAGGCTGGCTTTCGGAAACGATATATTACAACAACAGAAATGCTTTTATTATGCCGATATTCAGACGCAAAAGAAATATAAGGCAGCATGTGCAAAGAATATGTCCTTTATGCTTAAATGAGGATAAACAGCCGTATTTAAGAAAAAAATGGCGGCTGTTTTTTTCTACGGCATGCATTAAACATAAATGCTTTTTAATAGATAAATGCCCCTCGTGCGGCGAGCCTTTCGTTATCCATAAAAGACTTTACGACGGCAACTTTCCGCACTGCCGCAAATGCGGATTTTCTTTCAAAACGGCGGAACCTGAATT
>JAJYYS010000204.1 GCA_021800745.1 bacterium | reverse complement strand
GAGCCTTTGAATACTATGAAGACGTTCGAGCTTGTCAAAAAAGAGTTTCCGGATATTATTCTGTGTATGAGTACGAACGGCCTTAATTTAAGCGATAATTTAGAAGAACTGCTTGATGCGGGCGTAAGATTTATTACGGTAACGCTAAATGCCATAGACGTTTCCGTTGCCAGCAAGATTTACAGATACGTCGATTATAAGAATATTATTTATACGGATAAAGATGCTGCTGAAATATTGCTTGAAAAACAGATAAAAGGTATAGAAAGCGCAATTAAAATGGGATTTACGATAAAAATTAATTCCGTTCTTATACCCGGCATAAATGATTTTCATATAAAAGATATTTCGGAAAAAGTAAAAAAACTGGGCGTGTATCTTTTTAACGTTATGCCTATGATTCCTGCAAAAAAGTCTTATTTTGAAAGAATAGGCATAAAAGGCGCAAGCAGAAAAGACGTCACGGCTATAACTCAAGATATTGAAGGCATAAACATAATGGAGCATTGCAGGCAGTGCCGCTCAGACGCTGCCGGACTTTTAGACGAAGATTTGAGCGGCAGATTAATTTCTGAGGAAGGAGGTTTAAAATGCGAATGCAAGAAGATGCGGTTTTAGGGTGCAAACTGTCTAAAAGTTTGAGTTTTTCTCAGGATGAAGAGCTTTATATAGCCACAAGCGATACTAAAATAAAAATGACAGAGGATTATGCGCCGTTTGTCGATAAAATTTTAAACGATATTTCTTATATCCCAAGAAGTATTTTAGATTTAGGATGCGGACCGGGTTATATAGCCAGAAGATTAAGCGAAGTTTTGCCGAATGCCATGGTTTTTGGGGCAGATAAATCCCAAGTTATGATAAATCATGCTAATAACGCTATTAATAAATCATTAAAAAATAATTATATTTCTTGCTCGGAATATGAAATGGAGGGCGGGTCGTTTGGAATGTTTGAAAAAGAGCCGGATTATTTGCATTATTATGAACCGAGGCTTAAATATATTATTGCCGACAGCGCCAAGCTTCCTTTCTGTAATTTAAAATTTGATTTGATTTTATTGAAAGGAACATATAAATGCTTAGAAAATAAGGTTGATTCACTTAAAGAGATGTACAGGGTTTTAAGCCACGGCGGCGAAATTTTTATATACGAGTTCAGAAAAGATATTCCGGAAGAAGAATTCGCCCTTCTGACTAAACTTATGAAACCCCAAAAAGTAAAATCGCTAAGGCGTAAATTGAACTGCTCATTAGATATAGAAGAATACGAAAATTATTTATCAGAAGCCGGATTAACAAAATTTTCCTTAATAGAACACGACGGACTCGATTTAAAAATAACTATAAAAAAGCTGCATTTATAAAGATAATGTACATATATAAAAAGTATAAAAGAGGAGGAAAGAAAATATGAGTATTATGGACGGTTTCTCAGGAGACATAGATAATTACGTGAATGCTCCGCGGCGTTCGGGATTTAAATGGGTTCCGCATTTTCTGATAGAATTCGACCATGCTAACTGTATATCTTGCGGAAGATGTATAAAAGTCTGTCCCGGCGGAGTTTACGTATTTGAAGACGACGGAGATAAAATGATAGTTAAGATAGATAATTTAGATAATTGCATAGGCGATACCTGCTGCGAAAAAGTCTGCCCGAAGAACAAGACGATGCATTTGCATAAGTTTTCGCCGCTTGAGAAAAATTAGCATTAAAGAACGATATTTATATCTAAATAATATATATATGAATATGAACTAATATAAAAAATAAGGAGTTTAAAATGGCGGTCAATTTTAAGGAGCAAGAAACAATAGTAGAAGATATTCTTAACGTTTATTCCGAAAGGGCAAAGAAAAACAGAAAAGAACATATCGGCATTAACGATAAAGAAACATGCGGAACATGCGTCGCAAAATCAAACGTCAAATCCCTCCCAGGCGTTATGACCCCAAGAGGCTGCGCTTATGCGGGCTCCAAGGGAGTAGTTTGGGGACCTGTTAAAGACGTTATCAATATAAGCCACGGTCCGATAGGATGCGGCCATTACAGCTGGGGAACCAGAAGAAATTTAGCGGAAGGCGAGCCGGCGGTCGAAAATTTCGTTCCTTTTCAATTTACTACAGATTTTAAGGAAAGAGATATAGTTTTCGGCGGCGATAAAAAATTAGAACAGGCAATTAAAGAATTGCGTGAACTTTTTCCTACGGCAAAAGGAATAATCATAGAATCGGAATGCCCGATAGGGTTAATAGGCGACGATATTGAAGCCGTCGCAAAAAAAATGACGGACGAGGTAGGCATTCCCGTTATTCCCGTGAGGTGCGAAGGCTTCAGAGGCGTCAGCCAGTCCCTCGGACATCATATAGCCAACGATTCTATAAGGGATTTTGTGGTAGGAAAAGGCGAAATAGACGATAGCAAAAAGACGCCTTACGATGTTGCGATATTGGGAGATTATAATATAGGCGGCGATGTATGGGCTTCTATGAAAATATTTAAAGAAATGGGCTTAAACATAGTAGCGCACTGGTCGGGAGACGGTTCGATAGAAGAA
>JAJYYS010000203.1 GCA_021800745.1 bacterium | reverse complement strand
TTAAGAATAGACGGAAGAGGGCTTAGAGATATAAGGCCTATCAGCTGTTCCGTAGGCGAACTGCCAATGGCTCACGGAAGCGCCGTTTTCACACGCGGTGAAACTCAGGCTCTCGTCGTCGCCACTCTCGGCACTAAATTCGACGAACAGATTATAGACGCGCCCGAGAAAGAATCGACTAAAAAATTTATGCTGCATTATAATTTCCCTCCTTTTTCCGTGGGAGAGGTCGCTCCCTTAAGGTCCCCCGGCAGAAGAGAGATAGGGCACGGGTCGCTTGGCGAAAAAGCGCTCAGATATGTAATTCCGTCCGCGGAAGAATTTCCTTATACGATAAGATTAGTTTCCGAGATACTAGAGTCTAACGGTTCTTCTTCTCAGGCCACGATTTGCGGAGGCACATTGTCCTTAATGGATGCCGGAGTTCCGATAAAGGCTCCGGTTGCGGGAATAGCAATGGGACTAATAAAAGAAGGAGATAAAGTTGCGATACTTTCCGATATTTTAGGCGATGAAGACCATTTGGGGGATATGGATTTTAAAGTTGCGGGAACCGCTAAAGGCGTAACAGCTCTACAGATGGATATTAAAATTTCGGGAGTTACTAAAGAGATTTTGAGAAATGCCCTTTCCCAGGCAAAAGAGGGAAGAATACATATACTCAATATAATGCTTCAGTCTATAACCGAACCCAGAAAAGATATGGCAAAAAATGCCCCGAGAATCGTCACTATGATGGTTAAGCCTGAAAAAGTCAGAGAAGTTATCGGATCCGGCGGAAAAGTTATTAAGGGGATAATAGAAAAGACCGGCGCAAAGGTCGATATAGAAGATTCAGGAAAGGTTACTATTTCTTCTTCAAACGGCGAATCATTAAAACTTGCCGTTGCTATGATAAACGACATAACGCAGGAAGCGGAAATCGGCAAGATTTATTTCGGCAAAGTCAGAAAAATAATGGATTTTGGAGCTTTCGTGGAGATATTTCCCGGGACGGACGGACTTGTTCATATTTCACAGATAGATAGTAAGAGAGTGGAAAAAGTCTCCGACGTTTTAAAAGAGGGCGACGAAGTAAAAGTTAAGGTTTTAGATGTGGACAGGGCTGGTAAAATAAAACTCTCTATAAAAGAGACTTTATGAAGAACTTTAAAAGAGAAGTTTTAGAATCGGGAATTACGCTTATAACGGAAAAAAAGTCATATTTTAACTCTATAAGTATCGGATTGTGGGTAAAAACCGGCTCGGTTTACGAGCCGGCAGAATTAAACGGCATATCTCATTTCATAGAACATCTGCTATTTAAGGGAACTAAAAATAGAACTTATAAAGAAATAAACAGGGAAATAGACCTTATGGGAGGAGCGTTGAACGCTTTTACCGGAACGGAGCTTACTTGTTTATATACCAAAGTTTTATATAAAAACTACGACAACGCCGTCGATCTTTTAATCGATTTGATGTTTAATTCTTTGTTTCCCGAAGATGAAATCGAAAAAGAAAAAAGCGTGATATTGCAGGAAATTTCCGGCGTTCAGGATGATCCTTCTGATTATTCGATGGAACTCTTTCATAGAAATTTTTATGGAAATTCATCGTACGCTTTCCCTATTCTTGGAACCGAAAATACGATTAAAAATTTTAACCGAAAAAAAATATTAGATTATTATTACCGGCATTACAATCCCGGAAATATAATAATTTCGGTCGCAGGCAATTTCGAACACGATAAAATAGCGGGTTCGATCAACAGCCGTATGGGTAAAATAGCTTCGCAGTTCGATAGTAAAATAGTACAAAAAAAATTTAAAACCGATAAAGTGTACGGCGATTTTTTTCAGGATAAGGATCTGGAGCAGACCCATTTTTTAATTGGACTCGAAGGTATAAGCAGGTCTGACGAAGATTTTTTCTCCGTAGAAGTTTTAAACACTATTTTAGGCGGGTCCGTCAGTTCTAAACTTTTTCAGGAAGTAAGGGAAAATAAAGGGCTTGCGTATTCTATTTATTCAAATTCGGTGTTTCATAGGTCCGACGGATATTTTTATATTTATGCGGGCGTTTCTCCTAAAAAATTCAAGCTTTCCAAAGAGCTTATTTTTAATATAATCGACGACATAGTAGGCGGCGATATCAGCGACGACGAAATTATGAATGCAAAAAAACATATATACGACGGTTTTCTTCTTGGCATGGAATCCACCGGAAATATTATGAACCGCAATGCTATTAACGAAATTTACGAAGGCAGATATGTTCCCAAGGCGCAGGTTTTAAAAAAGATAGAAAAAGTAGATAAACAGGCTGTTAAAAGAATTTCCGAGCGGTTATTTTCAAGCAAGAAAAACAGAAATATTTCCGTTCTCGGCAAGGTTAAATAGTACAATAACAAAGTAAGGCGGCTTTATTTATGGAAAAGGAAATTTATTACCCTAAATCTTACGATATTATTTACAGGTCGGGTTATATCATAGGCTTTATAGGAATAGCTTTATTTGCTTTTTCATATATTTACTATGATATACCCGGTTTTTATGCGGGGATTTCTATTTTTTACGCAGG